>CAMLNG010000219.1 GCA_946481195.1 uncultured Chromatiaceae bacterium | reverse complement strand
GCAGACCAGCCTGCTGCGCCGACTGCCATTGCATCAGCCGAGCCCGGTGTTCCGGTTCAAATGCTGTCACTGCAATTCCTTGTTAGGTTCAGGCCGACAATTGCACCACAGCTGCCGGTTGCAGGCATGGCGCTAAAATTTGCTGATGCAGGCTCATGATGCCAGCCTGCAGTTCATCAATCAGACTATGCAACTGCACCGTCGAAAGCTCCGCCAGCGCTTGTGGCTTCAGCAGCGTCTGCACTTGTTGCAGCTGCGCGAGAATAGCACCGGCATGCGGCAGCGCTTTAGCCGACGCCGCCACCCGGTTCAGACAATAACTGATTGAGCGCGGAAAATCCGCATAGGTCAGCAGATAATCAATCGCATCCACATCGCCTTTCTGATGGGCCAGATAATATTGGTACGATTCCATCCCACCCAGCGCATTAAGCACCGACAACCAGCGGAATTTTGGTCTTTTGATTTGCGTCGGCTGTAATTGCTGTAACACCAGTACATCCATGATCCGGGTCGTCATGTCCGCCCGCTCCAGGTGCCGCCCAATGTTAAAAACATCAAAGGCATCGCCGCGCAGCATAGTGCCATCCAGTACGCCCACCACCATCTGACAGCGCCGGCTGACTTCAGCCATCAACTGATAACGCTGCTGTCGGCTCACTGCAGTACTGCAATGCTGCTGCAAAAACAAATCCAGCGCATTGAGTTCTTCCCACATATCACGCGGGATTAAAGGTCGCAGTGTGCGGGCATTTTGTTTGAGAGCTGCGCTGGTGGCCCGAATGGAAACCGGGCTATCCGGTGCATTAATCAGGCAAGCCATCACCGCGCGCTCGGTTTCAGCGAGCGTCAGCGGCGTGTCGCTTTGCTGAAACTTTGCTAACAGCGCAGCGCTGTCCTGCCCTAAAACCTCGAGTAAAATCGGCCAGCCGAACTGGGTATCCTGGTGGCTGTCAATCAATACATGGCTGGTGGCGTTAATCAGCCGGGCAGTATCGTCCAGCCGTTCCAGATAACGGCCAAGCCAAAACACGTGATCTACGGATTTTAATAACATGCTTTACACCTCATCATTGATGATCCAGGTATCTTTACTGCCACCGCCCTGGGAAGAATTGACCACCAGTGAGCCGCGACGCAGCGCGACCCGGCTTAAACCACCGGTACTGCAATACAAATCCCGCCCCTGCAGTACAAAGGGCCGCAGATCCAGATGACGTGGCTCCAGCACACCGTCACACAAAGTCGGTGCGGTCGATAACTGCAAAGTAGGTTGTGCGACAAAATTTCGCGGATCTTTGGCGATGGCAGCGGCAGTCAAAGCCCGCTCCGCATCTGTGGCACGGGGGCCAATCAAAATGCCGTAGCCACCGGATTCATTGGCCGGTTTCACCACGAGTTTGTCGAGGTTGGCGAGCACATAAGCTTTTTGCTGTTCGTCAGAACAAAGATAAGTCGGTACGTTGTCGATCAGGGGCTTTTCGCCAAGGTAATATTCAATGATTTGCGGCACATAGGCATAAATCACTTTATCGTCAGCGACACCTGAGCCCGGTGCATTGGCAATAGCGACCTGCCCTTTGGCCCAGGCCTGAAACAGTCCGGGTACACCCAGCACAGAGTCGGGTCTGAATACGGTCGGGTCGAGGAAAATATCGTCCACGCGGCGGTAAATCACATCAACCCGCGCTAAACCATTGAGCGTGCGCAAATACACGCCGTTTGCCTCTACCTGCAAGTCGGTATTTTCGACCAGCTCTATACCCATTTGCTGTGCCAGATAACTGTGTTCAAAATAGGCAGAGTTATAAATACCCGGGGTCAGCAGCACAATACAAGGCACATCGCCAGGCCTTGGCGACAGGGATGCCAGCATCTTCCACAGTTGATGCGGATAATCATCCACCGGCACTATGGTCGAATCAGCAAACAGTTCCGGGAACACCCGTTTCATCACGGTGCGGTTTTCCAGCATGTAAGACACCCCGCTTGGTACCCGCAGGTTATCTTCCAGTACCAGAAAACGACCTTGCTCGTCGCGGACTAAATCGGTGCCACAGATATGGGACCAGACGCCAAAAGGGGGCGACACGCCCCGACATGGTGCAAGAAAATTGCGCGATTGCAGCACTAATTCGGCCGGCACTATGCCAGCGCGCAAAATGCGCTGGTCGTGGTACAAATCATCGATAAACAAATTCAGCGCCTGCAGCCTTTGCATCAAGCCGGCACTGGTGCGACGCCATTCACTGAGAGGAATGGTGCGGGGCATTACATCCAGCGGCCAGGCGCGGTCGATATTCTGGCCTTCGTTGTATAAGGTGAAACACACGCCCATACTGCGGATTGTCTGGTCCAGCTGCTGCTGGCGGCGTAATAATTCAGCAGTACCATGCCGCTCGATAAAGCGGGCGATGGCCGTGGCCGGCGCTCTGGCGGTGCCGAGTGGCGACACCAGCTCATCGAAACAATCCATTAATTGCGGATATCCGCTGAAACTCTGCCCCATGCTGTCACTCCGCTATTTGTCCGGTATCTCTGCGTCTGTAACCTTGGCACGCTGTTTTGGTGCAAAAACGCGCAGATAACCGTGATGGAGCAAAGCCTGTGCCAGCCTGAAAACTCAGGCTGAGCGGCTAAAGTCTGAGGGAGTGAAAGCACTGAGTCGGGTGTGATGCCTGCAGAATATGTTCAGTACAGTGCAGTGCAAAAGCAAAAAGCGGGCAATGCCCGCTTTTTCTATGCCATTACAGGGCTATTCCTGAAACAGCGTCTCGATGTTCAGCCCCTGATGCGTGACGATTTCACGCAGCCGGCGCAGCGCCTCAACCTGAATTTGCCGCACCCGTTCGCGGGTCAGGCCAATTTCGCGGCCAACATCTTCTAAAGTTGAAGGTTCATAACCGAGCAAACCAAAACGCCGGGCCAATACTTCGCGTTGTTTTGGATTCAGCTCTTCCAGCCAGACCACCAGATGCTGCCGGATATCGGCATCCTGCAGTTCAGTTTCGGGGCCCAGTTCTTTTTCATCCGCCAGAATATCCAGCAGTTGTTTTTCCGAAGAACCAGCCACCGGCGTGTCGACTGAAGTGATTTTTTCATTCAGCTTCAGCATTTTGCGCACTTCTTCGACCGGGCGGTCTAAGGCGGCAGCAATTTCTTCCGGCGTCGGCTCATGGTCCAGCCGCTGCGATAATTCGCGGGCTGCGCGTAAATAAATATTCAGCTCTTTCACCACATGAATCGGCAACCGGATAGTGCGGGTTTGGTTCATGATGGCGCGCTCTATGGTCTGGCGGATCCACCAGGTGGCGTAAGTCGAGAAACGGAAACCGCGTTCCGGGTCAAACTTTTCCACAGCGCGAATAAGGCCCAAATTGCCTTCTTCAATCAAATCAAGCAGGGCTAAACCACGATTGATATAACGCCGGGCGATTTTCACCACCAACCGTAAATTACTTTCAATCATGCGTTTGCGGGCTGATGCATCGCCTCTTAAGGCTAAACGGGAAAAGTAGACTTCTTCTTCAGCGCTGAGTAACGGCGAGAAACCGATTTCGCCAAGGTAGATTTGAGTTGCGTCCATCGCACGTTGACTGTCGTCACGGGTGAACACATCGTCGGGTGTGTTATCTTCTTCAGCCGCGAGGCTTGCCATATCCGGCTCTGCTGCATCGTCATCCAGCATTGCCACGTCTTCTGTCAATTCCGCTTCCTTGAAATCAACTACTTCATCTTCATCTTTTTGTCCCATATCCGTCTCCCAGATCTGCAAGGGTCACGCGTCAGTGCCAGAAATCCATTCTTCAATGATGCGATTGTGTGCTGTTATTTATTTCAGATAACGCAGCGGATCGACAGATTTACCCCGATAGCGGATTTCAAAATGCAGCTGTATACGGTCTGCATCGGAATTGCCCATTTCAGCGATGGTCTGTCCTGCTGCCACCGATTCGCGTTCTTTCACCAACAAACGGTGATTGTGAGCATAAGCACTTAAAAAATCGTCATTATGTTTGATGATAATTAAGTTGCCGTAACCCCGCAGTGCATTGCCGGCGTATACCACCTGCCCTGCCGCTGCCGCTTTAACCGGTGTCCCGTAAGCACCACCAATATCAAGACCTTTGTTACCGTGTTCCTGACTGGAAAATTTCGCCAATATCGGGCCTTTCACTGGCCAATGCCATTGCCGAACGTTTCCATTAATGGTACTGTTTGCGGTTTTTTCGGGTTCTTCGACCCGTTCATTTTGACCATAACGCTTTTGATTTTGCGGTGCAACTACTTTAGCGCTTTTTGATGCAGTGTCCGAACTGTTTGAATTTGAATAGTTCTTATTTGATTTGAGGCTTGTCGTGACCGGGTTACGCCCGCTGCCAGCCTCTGTACTATTGTTTGAAACAACCAGAATTTGGCCGACATAAATGGTGTAAGGTTCGGCAATGCGGTTCAGCCGGGCCAGGCTCCTGTAATCCATCCCGTTACGAAAGGCAATCGAAAATAACGTGTCGCCGCTTTTCACCTGATAGGTATCGGCCTGCGATATTTTGCTGGTCGATTTGCGGCTTTGCCAGCTGTCTACCGGCGCCGGACTGTTGTTGACGCCACAACCGGAGAGCAGCAGGCAGAGCCATAAGGTCAGTCTTACGTAACTGACACGACTACTATCTCCCCCGGCCTGAACTTGTTGCAGGTGATCAGCCATAAATCAGATACGCCAGGCCGCCGATGGCGACTGTGCCCCAGCCCAAAATATCAACGATTTCGCGCAACTTGGCCTGCATCCGTGCTCCCCCCCAGTACATCAGGCCGGCCACCAGGAAAAACCGGCTGGCCCGGCCGATAAATGACGCGATGACAAAAGGCAAAAACGCCATATGCATTAAGCCGGCACCAACAGTAAACAGCTTATAAGGGATCGGTGAGAAACCGGCGATAAACACCACCCAGACGCCATATTCATTAAACCAACGCTCGACTAAAGCAAAAGTTTCCTGATAACCCATATACTGAATAAATGGCAGCACCACAGGTTCATATAACAAATAACCAAGCCAATAACCGAAGATACCACCTAACACTGAGGCTAAAGTGGTCAGCCAGGCCAGACGCCAGGCCCTTTCCGGGTGCGCCAGTGCCATCGGGGCCAGCATCACATCGGGCGGAATAGGAAAAATCACCGACTCAGTAAAGCTCAAGCCAAATAAATAACGCTCGGCGTGGCGGTGTTTTGCCCACACCAGCGCTTTGTCATACATCCACTGAAAAATTCGCAAACAAAACTCCTAACAATCAATCAGGCCAGTTCACCCGGCACTAAAGGCACAAACCGTACCGCCTCGACATCCGTCGACGGATAAGCATCCTGCTGACGGGTATAGACCCTGAGCATTTGTTCCTGCGCTCCCACCGGGATCACTAAACGTCCGCCATCCACCAGTTGGTGCAACAAAGCATCCGGCACCTGTGTTGGCGCTGCAGTGACAATAATGCAATCAAAAGGGGCTTTACTCTGCCAACCCAGCCAGCCGTCACCATGTTTCATCGCCACATTGTGCAAATCCAGCTGATGTAGCCGGCGTTTGGCCTGAAACTGCAATGACTTGATCCGTTCCACAGTACAGACCTGCGGAAATAACCGCGCCAGAATGGCGGTCTGATAACCGGAACCAGTGCCAATCTCCAACACTTTTTTCGGCTGCCATGGCGTGCCATCACTATTGGCCTGCAACAACAACTCGGTCATCCGCGCGACAATATACGGCTGCGAAATGGTCTGGCCCTGGCCAATTGGCAACGCGGTATTTTCATAAGCTTTATGCGCTAAAACCATTTCAACAAAATGATGGCGTGGCGTTTGTGCAATCGCCTGTAACACCTCGGCCGATTTAATGCCATCAGCCTGGAGTTTTTGCGCCAGCACCTGGGCGCTGCGGGAAGTAACAACAGCCATCAGAAGCGGATTCCTTCCAGCCATTGCTGCAGCGGTTGCAGACTGCGATAGGCGGTCATATCAATTTGCAGCGGCGTGACAGAAGCATAACCGTTGGCAATAGCATAAAAATCGGTGCCGTCACCGGCGTCAAGTTCCGGGCCCAAGGAGCCGTACCAGAAAATGCGCCGGCCCCAGGGGTCAGTAGTACTGGTCATGGTTTCAGCCTTGTGACGCCGGCCAAGCCGCGTCACCTGAATGCCTTTCAGTTCACTCAGCGGGACTCCGGGGACATTGATATTGAGAATTTGGTCGGCTGGCAGCGGGTGCGATTTCAGCTGCTGGATCACTTTGACCGTGACATATGCGGCGGTAGCGAAATGCTCTTCATCGCGGCTGGCCAGCGACACGGCAATGGCCGGCAGCCCCAGATGGCGGCCTTCAGTGGCGGCGGCAACAGTGCCGGAATACAACACGTCATCGCCAAGATTGGCGCCATGATTAATACCCGCGACCACCAAATCAGGCGTTTTGTCACAAAGCTGACTGATCGCCAGATGGACACAATCAGTTGGTG
>CAMLNG010000218.1 GCA_946481195.1 uncultured Chromatiaceae bacterium | reverse complement strand
GTCCGGCATCAGCACCCGGTGAGCTTCACGGATCACATGGTGCGGGTCCTGCGTGTATTCCAGACAATGTGCCAACAATACCGCATCCACCGCATGTTCGATAAATGGCAAGTCATCAGGGTCGGCAATGACCGACACCTGTTCTCCCCCGGTTGCCAGATGGATTTGATGCCGGATGCCACAGGCCGTAGTATCAAGCTGGCAACTTAACGTACCTACTTTAAGCAGGTGATACCCGAAAATACGCGGCCACCACAGGTTAAACTGGCTTTCCAACTGTTTGGCCAGCACTTGTCCTTGCGCAAATGCGAGCCAGTGCTGCGGAACCTGACTCAGAGCATATCGGCTTAAAGCTGGTTTCATCCAAATGCCCCCCGGTATACTACGCGGTATACTGTGCGCCAACTGCCGCCCTGAAACGGCCAAAAGTGCCGCGACCGGCCACAATTAACTTTGTTACTCATAGGATTGCCGATGCACCTGATCCCTGAAGCCATTCCGATTTTGCAGGATAACTATATCTGGCTGTTGCGCCAAGGGACAAATGCAATAGTAGTTGACCCAGGACAATATCAGCCGGTGGCAAACTATCTGCAGCAACAACAGTTGCAACTGCGGGCAATCCTGGTGACGCACCAACATCCTGACCACATTGGCGGACTGGCAGAGCTCAGTGCGGCTTGGCCCGACGCCGATGTTTTTGCGCCTGTCGCGTCGGTGAATGACGGTCAATTGGCTGGGCATCAGGTCAACGATGGTGATTTGCTGCAAACGAAAGACTGGCAAGGCACTATAACCGTGCTCGGCGTGCCTGGTCATACACTGAATCATCTGGCGTATCTGATTGACGGTGAGCCGCCCGTATTATTTTGCGGCGATACGCTGTTCAGTGCAGGTTGTGGACGTTTATTTGAAGGGACTGCGGCGCAAATGCTGTCGTCTTTGCAACGATTAGCGGCTCTGCCAGAGTCTACAATGGTGTGCTGTGCCCACGAATATACATTGGCCAACCTACGATTTGCGCTGGAAGTTGAACCCGATAACCAACAACTGGTCGAATACCAGCGTCATGCTGAAGCATTGCGGTCCGGCGGAATCCCGACCTTACCCAGCAATATAGGCCTTGAGCGTGCCGTGAACCCGTTTCTACGCTGTCATGTCCCCCGGTTACAGCAGCGTTGGTCGCAGCCGGACGCCTTGTCGTTATTCAGTTTTTTGCGGCAATGGAAAAATCGGTTTTAATCGCGGCTTGTAATTACAGCTCAGCCCGCTAACATACGCTCCCTTTGCGTTGTCTGTGGCCACTGAAATCAGGAAAAATGCATGTTCAATAAATGCTTAACTCTGCTTGTGTTGTTGGCTCTGTGCAGCTGCGCGCGTCAGGGCGCTAATCCGGCAACTGCTGAAACCACAGAGACAGAGTCGAGCCAGGTCAGTGACCAGCAACCAGCCGAGCTTGACGTACCTTTGTCGCCACTGGATCCGACTATCACACAAAATGAATTATCAGCGTATACAGATATCTGGCAACGTATCCGCCAGCAAATGCATATTCAGGTGCCACCACGAGCCGATATCCGTAAGGAGATCGCTTTTTTTGCCAGCAAACAAAAGTTTTTTAATGAAGTCGCCAACCGGGCGGAGCCCTATCTGTATCTGATAGTCACTGAACTGGAAAAACGCCGGATGCCGGTTGAATTGGCGTTATTACCCATAGTTGAAAGTGCCTATAATCCGGCAGCACAAGGTAAAGGCCCTGCCGGGCTTTGGCAAATGGTGCCGCAAACTGCCCGTAACTTTGGTTTGAAAATTCAGCACGGCTATGACGGCCGGAAGGATCCGGTGAATTCTACCCTCGCGGTCCTTGATTACCTGCAACATTTACACGACAGCCTTGACAATGACTGGCTGAATGCAGTCGCGGCCTACAATACAGGTGAAGGCCGCATTATGGCTGCGGTAGAGCGCAACAAAGCCCGCGGCAAACCCACCGATTACTGGAGCCTGCAAATCCCCGGACGTTATGTTCAAACGATGCCAAAATGGCTGGCAATGATTAGCCTGGTGAAAAATCCAGCCAATTATCAAATCAGTCTGCCACCTGTGGCAAACCGCCCTGTCGTTGGCAGCACCCGTATCGCGGGTGCAGTCCAGTTAAAACAGGCAGCAGAACTCGCCGGGATCCCGCTGAATCAGCTTAAAAAGCTCAATCCCGGTTTTGGCCTGACCACCACGCCCGCAGGAAAAGAGTTCCCCTTGCTACTGCCATTAGAACAACTGGAAACTTTTGAAAAACAACGTCATTTGTTGAAAAAAGTCACTGTCGCGGCCGCCCCGGCAGGCGAATCTCAGCGTTACAAAGTAAAAGATGGGGACAGTCTCGGCAGTATTGCCGCACGCTATAAAACCAAGGTGGCTACACTGCGCCGTCTGAATCAGCTAAAACACGATCAACTGCAGGCCGGTCAAATGCTGTTGGTGCCGGCGGGCAAAAATTCGTCCGCGACAGTTGCCAGCAATAAGCCACAGAGTTATCAGGTTAAGGCCGGCGACAGCCTGTGGACTATAGCCCAGAAACTGAAGGTCGATAGTGAAGAGCTCAGGATATACAACAAGTTAGCTGCTAATGCACACTTAAAGCCCGGTCAATCACTGCGCATCCCGGGAGCATCGGTGTCATCGACCAAAGTGGCGGCTAACACAAAAAAGACCAAAGCTGTTTATACAGTGAAAAAAGGCGATTCACTCGACCGTATCGCAAAATTACATAAAATTAAATTGGCCGATTTACTCAAATGGAATCAACTACAGGCCGATAGCAGATTAAAACCAGGCCAACAATTGCGAGTAGCGCCTGTCAACCGGCAGTCCTGACCACAACGGGGTGAATATGAAGTATCTGACGCGGGTTTTGGCCTCAGCTGCATTGTTCTGCAGTACAGCGAGTCTTGCCGAATTCCAGTTAAATGGCCCAGTACAACTCACACTGGCAGACGGCAACCAGCAGCAAACAGAATTTGGCTTTGCATTCCTGCAGCACGAAGGGAGTTATCAGTTTAGGCTGGGTCCTCACAACATGGCGGTAGAAGAAGTGCCTAAGCGCTATACACTGGCACTGATGCTGAATAAAGAGCAGCAGGTATGGGCGCGGGATTTCAGCAAAGCGCCGGTGACTGGATTTCACTGGCAAATCGGCAAACACCAGCTAAAACTGTTTAAACAAAAGCTACAACCCGCAAGACCCGGTGATTTTGTCCTGTTGATTGATGACCTGCGTTATCATTTTATCGAAGGACGTCCCGCCCAAATCCACTTCCATTTTGATGAGAAAGGCATTACCGAAATTGAAGTCGAGGCGATGCTGCAACCGAAGCGGTAACTTCGCGCTTAGCAATGAAAACGGGCCTGAACTTTCGGCGCAGGCCCTGCTTCTTTCTGTAGTTGCAGCGCAGCCACACCACCCCATAACACCGACATTACTGGCGCCAGCGCCACAAACCACCAGCTCATCGGATAGCTGATCCCTTTGGCTGCACAATACAACATCAACACCAGATGTACCGCCAGTCCCAACCAACCGGTATAAAACAGCAACGCATTAAACCAGCGTTTTGGCCGGCGTAACTGCCACGCAGAGTTTGTTATCACAGCACCTCCTGATTAGCCGTCAGAAAACTATTGGTCAGTGCAAACCGGTTCAGCGCAGCAACATCCGGGGTAATATTTACATGCGTTGGGTCTTGCTGCTGCAAGCACAATACATAACTGGCCAGATGCAAAATAGCCTGCAGCCGGTCGATATGTGGCGACGATTGCAGGTCCAGCCGGTACATTGCTGCAGCGCAGATATCCGCTGAAAAGCCCCATAATGTCATCAGATAGCCGGTCAACACACAATGATCCGCCACCCCATCCTGAAACATGTCTTCCTGTGTCAACTGTTGGCTCGAAAGCGGCTGGGTAGCCAGCAACGCTAACGGGCCTAATGCCTGCATCAGCCCGGCGACATAGGCTTTCTCCGCCAGACTGGCATCGTCCCGGCATTGGGTGCGTGCCAGCTGAAATGCAACCGAAGCCAATGCCACTGCATAATCCTGCAACTGCTGATGCAACTGAGGTTGGATACGTCCCTGATACTGTTGATGTAGCATAAAGGCCTGCATAATTGCTTTGATCATTTCGCGGCCGAGCCGGCTGGTGACTTCCTGTAAATCCAGCGTCTGACGCCTGAACCCCAGATAAGCCGAATTTGCCATCTGAATAAGCCGTCCGGCCAAAGGTGCTTCGCGTTCCAGAGCTGCAGCCAAGGCCCGTTGTGAGCTGTCCGGGTCATCCAGTAAGGTTAATATGTGTTGATATTGGCGCTGCTGCATGGGCAAGGCCTGTAGAGTGCCGAGCTGATAACGGGCGTGCTCAGAAAATGGCCCTTCAATAATTTTTTCAGCACGTTGAAAAATTGCCAGTAATTCCAGCTCAGTAAAAGGTTTGCCTAATAACATCTGCGCCGATTGCACAGCGGCCAGCAACACAGCCCCGTCATTTTCGGCGCTCATCAGCACCCTGATAGTTGCCGGTGAATGCTCCGCACAAAACTCAAGCAGTTCTTCACCACGCAGAGAATCATCCAGCCGGTCAGTGATCAGCATCTGTGGTGCAACGGCCAGTTGCAACAGGTGCTGCGTGGCACTGACTGCATCAACACAAATGTTGACTTGCCAGTGTGGGCACAGCCGGCGCAACAGGCGCTGTGTAGCGGCGCCTGCGGCAGCATCTGGTTCTACCAATAACACTAACCAGCGATCGGCCTCAAACATGAAGTAATTCCTCCCACTGCTGCCGGATTGGCTGGCTGGCCAGAAAGCTGGCAAACTCCTGGCTATTAAGGGGCTTACTGAAGACATAGCCCTGAATATAGTCACATTGCATCTCACGCAGCAACAAGACCTGGCCAATGGATTCAATACCTTCTGCCACTACCTGCATGCCTAGTTCATGCGCCATCCGAATCATATGTCTTATCATACTGGCACATTGCGGCGAGTGTTCCAGATCTAACAGCAGCGACCGGTCGAGTTTTAGTTTATTCACCGGCAGTTTCGCCAGATAAGCCAGCGAAGAGTAACCGGTACCAAAATCGTCCATTGCCAGCGAGCAACCCAATCGATGTAAATTGCCCAATAATCTGCTACTGGCATCAATATCCGCCATCAGAAATGTTTCGGTGACTTCGAGTTCAAGCCGATTCGGTGCCAAACCGCAGTTTTCCAGGCTAGCCACTATCCGCGCTGCCAGTTGTGGATCTGTCAGCTGACGGCCGGACAAATTAATCGCCAGATGCGACAACTGCAGCTCTTGCTGCTGCCAAAGCTGAAAGTGACGCAATGCCTGTTGCAACACCCAATCTCCAATCGCCTGAATTTGACCATCTTGTTCAGCGATTGGGATAAACACCGCCGGTGAGACCTGACCAAATTTTGGATGCAACCAGCGGATCAGCGCTTCGGCGCTGTCGCAGGATCCATCCGTCAACCGAATTTTCGGCTGAAAACTCAAACTGAATTCCTGACTCTCCAACGCATGGTACAACGAGTTACTGAGTTCAAAATGCTGGCGTTTTTGTTCGACCATACCGGCGTCATAACGCAAAAAGAAACCTGCCGGATTCACCAGATTCTGCCGGCATGCCACATCAGCATGTTGCAGTAACAACGCAGCGGTCGCACCATCGGCCGGCGACAAAGCGTAACCCACACAAAAAACCAGCTGAACCGGATTGAAACTCAGTACCAGTTGTTGCCGGAACGGCCGAAGGATTTGCTCAATTGACACCAACAACTGACTTTCCTGGACTAAACCCGGCAACACCAACACAAATTTGTCTGCCGCCACGTAACCCAGCAGCGCTTTGGCCGGTAACTGACTACGGAGCACCTGACCGGTTTTTTCCAGTAGTTCGTCGAGATGGCTCTGGTTTAATGAGGCGTTGTACAAAGCAAAATCCGGCAACAACAACGTAACCACAGCAAAATCCTGTTGGCCTGACGATAACAGGTCCTCAATTCGGGAGCGGATATCTGTTGCGGTCAGCAGCGCATGCACAGCGGAGAACACCTGGTCACTAATGCGCTGTACCGGCATAATTTTCAGCAGATAATGTTGAAGGTCGGAGATGCGATGGCTGAAACTGAATAAGTCACCATGAACACTATGCAATTGAATATCATGGTCTTTTTTGTGTAAAAAGCTGGCCAGTTCAATTGGGTTTATATCGACAAACAATGCAGATAACACCTGTCCACGCAACTCAGATGGCTGCAAACCGAGCACCTGGCATACTGCACTGTTAAACCGCAGCACTTGTCCGGTGGCAGATAACTCAATCAAAGCTTCATGACTGGATAACAACAAACTGGTTCTCTGCTGCTCCGCTTGCCGCCGGTCGCGTTCGCTAATAGCTGCAGCGATTTCTTTCAATAGCTGCCCGTCTTCCCATGGTTTCTCCAGAAAGCACCAGGCTG
>CAMLNG010000217.1 GCA_946481195.1 uncultured Chromatiaceae bacterium | reverse complement strand
CGGAACAAAAACGGGTATCTGCGCTGAAGCGCTCTGCAGCGCTCAGTGCCCGCCAGCCGTATTCGGCCGATGGTCTGGGCCGGCTTAATGTCACTACGGCGCTGGGGCAAAACGCCAGTGGTGAATTTGACGCTTTATATGCCTATGGCGCCCGTTCTTTCAGTATCTGGGACCAGAATGGCCAGCAGGTGTTTGACAGCGGCAATGATTTTGAACGTATTGCTTCCGGTGTGCATGGCGATAAATTTAACTCGAACCATCTGACAGTAGAAGGTGACAACCGCTCTGACGATAAAGGTCCGGAGCCGGAAGCGCTGGCGCTGGGCCAAATCAATGGCCGGACCTATGCGTTTATTGGCACAGAACGGATGAGTGGGATCTATGTCTATGATATTTCTAATCCTTATGCGCCGCAGTTTGTCGACTATGCGTTTAACCGTGATTTAAACGCGGTCTATAACATCAATGACGACAAAGTGCCGGCCGTGGTGACCGGCAACGTGGCACAGGCCGGTGATTTGGGACCGGAATCGCTGGCCTTTATCGCCGCGGCAAACAGCCCGACCGGCAAACCCTTGCTGCTGATGGCTAACGAAGTCAGCGGTACTTTGACAGTGTTTGAACTGACGCCAAAAAGTTAATCCTGCTTTACCATCAAAAGGCCGGCATTCGCCGGCCTTATTCTTTGCTGCCATCAATTCCTGTACTGAATGCTAATTTTGTGTAAACTATTGTTTTACTGCATTCTTTTTTGCTTTTTTCTCAAGTCGTCTATACTCGCCTCTATGGCCTTGAGTTCCCGGATACAACCTGAATTGCCGGACAATTCAGCACAGAAGGACATCGTGAAAAGGTTATTGCTCTGTTTCTATTTGCTCTGGTGTCAGGTGGCTGTTGCAGCGCCAGCTGCAGAACTTGCGCCAACGGTCCGGGTCATCGCCCATCCGTCTGTTCGGGTCGACGCCTTGTCGCAGGCCCAATTACGCAGCATTTATTTAATGCGCCAGGTGGTCTGGCCTGATGGTGTTGCCATTCGTGTATTTACCCTTGCGCCGCGTTCAGCGGTCAATCTGCAATTCTGCCGCGATCACCTACAGCTGTTTCCGTATCAGCTGGAACGGGTCTGGCAAAAACTGACGTACTCCGGGACAGGAACGCCCCCGACCGAATTACAGGATCAACAGGCCATGTTGCAGGCTATCGCCGCAACTCCAGGTGCCATAGGTTATATCGGGATACAGGATGAAACTCAGGTTGTTAAAGTCATTCCAATCAGGCCTTAGCGCTTGCCTGCTGGCAATGTGCGGTCTGTCAGATGCAACTGCGGCTGATAACTGGCACTGGCACGGTTTTATCTCGCAGGGGTTGATGCAGGCCCGTGAGAGCAATTTTGTTAATGATGACGGTGCAGTCAGTACAGAACTGACCGAATTCGGTGTCAACGGTAGCTATCAGTTCAGTGCCGATTTACGCCTGTCAGGTCAGTTGATGTATCTCGATGGTGGCAATCGTTATGCTTCCGGTGGCCGGGTCGATTATTTATTTCTGAACTGGACAGCCGTGAACAGTCTCGACTGGCAGCTGAATTTATACGCCGGTCGGTTTAAGAACATGCACTGGTTATATTCCAGTACCCGCGATGTGCCGATGACAAGGCCAATGATCGTGCTGCCGCAGTCGGTATATTTTGACGCTTTCCGCGATATCGCCGTAGGTTCTGACGGCATTGCACTGCAATCAACCAACACCACCGGTATTGGCGAATTTGAAATGATCTGGAGTTACGGCGCCATCCCAATCAGCAAAGAAATGGCGCGCCGGGTCATTGCCACTCAATTGCAAGGTGATACCGAACAAAAGTACGTGCATCAGGCGACGTTGTTTTTCCGCCCGGCCAACAGCCAGACGCAGTGGGGCATCTCTTTACTCGATTCCGGTTTTGAATATCGTCAGGCGCAGCCCGACCTGTTTTTCGACGGTAAATTCACCGTACAGCGGGTGATGGCAAACTGGCGTTACAGCGCCGAATTGTGGGAGTTGTCCAGTGAACTGATGCAGGAACGGGTATTTGCCCGGGGTTTTTATCTGCCGGGTTTTAACCGCAATCAGTTTGCCCAAGGCGCGTTTTTACTCGGCAGCTACAACTGGGCAGAAAATACCCGTTTGTATGCCAGTTACGACTGGTACACCGCAAATAAAGATGACCGCGGGGGTGCACTGTTACCGCTGCAAAGCGGTGGGCTGATTGCGCGTTATTTTGGTTACCAGCGCGACTGGGGGCTTGGTATCACCCAGGAGCTGGACCGCAATCTGCGGTTGAAACTGGAATACCATTGGATCACGGGCACCGGACGGCTGGGGCCAAATGTAGTGCCGGCTATCGAAATTAACCGTAGTCGTCAGCACGATATCTGGGCAGTGCAATTGATGTATTGGTTCTGAGCTTATGCGGCCATTTTTAAGTTTACCCTGGAAAATTCTGGCGCTGACCTTAAGCGCTTTGCTGTTGATGACCGTGGTGCTGACCAGTTTTGCCATAGTGAAAATGGAGCAGGACTTTCGTCTGCAGCAACAAAAGCAGCTGCAACTGCGCCAACAGCAGTTTGAACTGCTTAATATGCTACTGGAAAACCAGTTGCGCAGCTGGCTCGAGTCGTTCACCGACATGGCCAATATCCGCGAGCAAGCAGATTTCAGCGCTTTTGCCACAGCGCTGGCGCGGCACTACGACACCATAGCGCTGCATCTGAATGTCGAGCACCAATGGTTATTTGATAAAGACGGCGTGTTGCTCTACGCCTCGACACCTGAAGTGCCGGGCCGGGTGCGTCAGGCCGTGCAGCAGGTGTTGATGGAACTGCAGCCTTTCAGTGAAATCGTCTGCGCCGAGCACTGCGCCAAGCTGGTGCTGGTGCCGGTGCAAAATCAACACGGTGATGTTGCGGTGGCGGCCTTGTCGACCACGCTGCTGGATGTGCTCGCGTCGCTCAAACAAGGCGTGGGTTCAGAAGTGGCGATAGTGCGGATTGAAGGTGATCTGGAACGGCCGGCGCGTGAGCTGCAGCTGTTAAGTTTATCCAATGCCAGCCGGATGGCTTCGGTGTTTTCGGCACTGCCGGCCGAAGCCACAGTGAAGCAGGCTATCGAAAATGGCCTGCCGGTGCAGATTGGTGCCGAACATTATTTGATTAGTTTTCTGCCATTAGTCGGCAACGGCCAGGGCTACTATCTGGCGCTGGTCGACGACACCAACAAATTTGCCCGCACCAAAGCCGACTATCAGTATCAGATAGTGATTTTTGCCTTAGTCTGTTTTGTACTGGTGGCTGTGCTGATTTATTTCAGTACCCAGCGGCTTAGCCTGCGTTTATTGCAGATGGCGCGTCATTTACCATTGCTGGCGCAGCGCCAGTTCCGGGAATTTCGCGACCACAGTCAAAAGCCGCCTTTGGTATTTTCTGATGAGCTGGACGTGCTTGGCAACGCAGCCAATCAGCTGAGTCTGGAACTGGAGCATTTGCATCAACAGATTGAGCACAATACCCGTGAGCTGGAAAATATCGCGATGTACGACCTGCTGACCGGCTTGCCCAATCGCAATATGTTGTTGTTCCAGCTGAAAAAATATTTAGCAGCACTTGAACGGCACCCCGGGCGGATCGCAGTGTTATTTCTCGATTTGGATAACTTCAAGCTGGTCAATGATACCCAGGGGCATGCTGCCGGTGATTTGCTGCTGGTCGAAGCTGCCAACCGTTTGAAAACCTGTATCCGGCCCACTGATCTGGCTTCCAGGTTCGGTGGTGATGAATTCGTGCTGGTGTTACCCGATGTGATGTCTGATGACCATCCGGCCGAAGTTGCGAACCGTATTTTGCTGGCGTTTCAGCAACCGGTAGAGCTAAATGGCCAGCTGTTTTATGTCTCCGGCAGTATCGGCGTGGCGATGTCGTCAGACCCTTTGTCCTTGCCGGACGATTTAATCCGTCAGGCGGATATCGCGATGTATAACGCCAAGGAGCAGGGCGGTGCGGCTTTTACCGGCTATGACCAGCAGATGTACCAGCGTCTGTCGAGCCGGATCCAGCTGGAAAGTGACATCAAAGATGCGATCCGCCTGCAACAGTTTTATCTGGTATTACAGCCACAGATTGAATTATCTACCGGACGCTTAGTTGGTTTTGAAGCGCTTTTGCGCTGGTCGCATCCGCAGCGGGGGATGGTCACGCCGGATGAATTTATCGGTGTGCTGGAGAATTCGCCGCAAATGGTTGAGCTCGGGTATTGGGTGTTCCGCCGCAGTTTTGAACTGGTGCAACAGCTGATTGGCCAGGGGTACCGGCATATCCGAATTGCGATTAATCTATCTGCCGGCCAATTTCTGGACCCGCAGTTGCCGCAGGTTCTGCAGGGGTTGCTCGACGAGTTCGGACTACCGGCCAATCATTTTGAGCTGGAACTGACCGAGCGCACCCTGGTGAAAAATATTGAGACCACGCTGCAGATGATGCGTCAACTTAAAGCCATCGGCTTTTATTTTGCCATTGACGACTTCGGCACCGGCTATTCCAGCTTAAGTTACTTAAAACAAATGCCGGTCGACATTATCAAAATCGATAAATCATTTGTCTTTGGTATGCTGGAAAACGATGCGGATTATCAGATCATCGTTTCTACCATCGCCATGGTGCAAAAGCTTGAATTAACAGTGGTGGCAGAAGGTGTGGAAAACCGCGCCCAGTTGCAGCTGTTGAAAAAGCACAAATGTGATGTCGGCCAGGGCTATTATTTTGCCAGGCCACTGAATGACGAGCAGTTAAAACAATTTCTGCTGGAACAGGTACCGGACGGTTTTCTGCGTTTATCCTGAGCGTGAAAACCAACCGGCGCTGCTGTTTTAACGCAGCGGTGTATTAATCAGTGGTCGACCCGGATGGGGCTGCATCTGGTCATAACTTTCGACGCGGTTACGGCCATTGTATTTGGCTAGATAAAGCGCCTGATCAGCATGGCGCATCAGCTCTGCTGTCTGGTAGCCACTGATCTGGCTGTAAGAGACACCAAAACTGGCAGTAAGTTTGAGCCCAGGCTGGAACTCACTGCAATCGAGCTGCTCTATTGCATCGCGGCAGATCTCTGCCAGCATCAGCACTTTATCGGGCTGGCAATCCGGCAGCGCAATTGCAAACTCTTCGCCACCAATGCGGCCAAAAATATCACCACTGCGGATAAAATGGTTACAGATGCGCACTGTGGCCTGTAGCGCTTTGTCTCCGACGTCGTGGCCGTAATTGTCATTGATCAGCTTAAAAAAATCTAAATCAAAAACTATAACGCCCAGAGACTTTTGCTGCTGTTTACAGCGTTTCACCTGCTTTTGCAGCTGCAAATCAAAAAAGTGCCGGTTGCTGATGCCGGTCAGGCCGTCGTTTTCTGCCGCCAGTTTGTAATAGCGGTGACGGCGGATCAGCCTGTAGGTAACGAAGACCAGCAAAATACTGGCAAAACTCAGTAACCCTATATACAAGCTGTCTCGCTCAGCCTGTTGTTTTTTCAATTGATTTTCAAGTTCTATGACGCGGAATTCTTCTTTCATCAATTTCAGCTGCTGATTTTTTTTCAGCAACTCGCCTTTTGCTAACTGATAAGCCAATAGGCGGTTGGCACTGTCATCCCGCAACGCCTGTTCGGCGTCTGTGTATCTTTGGTGCAGTTGATAGGCTTTCTTAAAATCCATTTGCTGTGCAGCAATACTTGCCTGTAGTTTTAAGCCTGCGACGATTGGCAGGCTGTAATCAACAGTATTTCCGGTCTGATACATTTTACTCAGTGCTGCTTCTGCATAATTCAACTCACCCAGTTCAGCATAGACAGCTCCGAGCAACTGATAATATTCTGCCGCAGTGCGGGGAAAACGGGTGAGTTCAATTTCAGTCTCAAGCTTTAGTAATGCCGCCAGTGCGCCGTTTAAATCTTTGTTTTTAATCAGTAACCTAACATGCTGTAACTTAACTATCGCAAGCATAGTGGCTTCGTTGGCAGCAGCGCAGGCTTGTTCAGCAGCGACAATCTCATTTGCTTCAATGACAAGACCGAGATGTTGGTTGTTCTGCAAACTGAATGATTGAACCAGGCAATTGTCTCTGCCGGTCAGCGGGTACTTTTTGACTTGATCGAGATATTCCTGTGTTTCCTGATAGATCCCGGCTTCCATGTAAGTAAAGGCAATCGAAATCAGCGCCTGAATGCGCCATTTTTCATCTTCAATATCAGGTAAATGCGTCAGTGCCAGTGTTAGATTGGAAAATGCAGGAATAAATTGTCGTTGAATAATCTGAATATTCGCCAGTGTAAATGCCGCTCTGAAACGCAGTACTGAGGTTTTGCCGTTGGTAATTAATGCCTGCAATACGGGTTCAGCCAGCTTGTACTGCCCACTGTAAGCGTCTTTGTAAGCCTTAAGGAAGTTCAAGTGGTCAATTTGAGTTGGCGACATCACTGCTGTCGCCAACTTTATTCAGGTACAGGTTATGGCCCCTGCTGTATAGT
>CAMLNG010000216.1 GCA_946481195.1 uncultured Chromatiaceae bacterium | reverse complement strand
AGGCGACGTACATCCGACCAGGCATCGGGGTCAGCCGCAGCTGCCGGGTCCAGCTCACCGAGGAATTTATACAGGTTGGTCATATTCACCGTCGCCCAGTTGGCCGGAATATTGGCTTTGGTGCTGCCCATAAAATTACTGATGTTGCCGGCATCCAGTGCATTGGCCGGTAAACGCCACCATTCGTGGCCATAAAAATTCACCAGCGCCGATTTTGGTGCATTGATTTTCGCCAGGTTTTCGCCAGCAAAAATCGAGGCATTTTTCGAGCGGTGGGTGATGCGTTCTTTTTCCTGCCGGTCGTAACCTGCGCCAAACATCACTTTGCTAATCAGGCCGTCGTTTTCCCAGGTGCCACTGAACGCGGCGTTGTCGGTGGCATCTTTGACGCCGGTGCCGTCGGTATTGGTGTACCAGGCGCCAAACACACTGTTAGGGGTCACTTCTTCCGATAACACAATATCCGGAATCGCCTCACCGTTGTTCCAGTTGATGCTGGCTGATTCGACGCCGGAGCGCGCCACTACATATTTGTTGTCGCCGTTATTTTTGTTTTCTGCCGCTGAAGTGGCGAGGTCGAAGTTGTAGGTCAGCGCGTCCGTCACCCAGTTCAGGTTCAGACCGTACTGATAGGTGGTGTTACGCCGCGGCGCCCGGGTATCGACGATATCCATCAGCGCCGGGCCTTGCCACGCCAGCTGTTTGGCCCAGCCGTCAGCGCCGACATCGACACTGGTATAAACGCCGTTTTTCGCCGGCAACCAGGATTCGGAATAAGTCACCACCGACAGCTGCCGGCCGTTTGAATCAATGTCGTAGACGCTGTAGAGCGCATCAAAATTGACGTCGATATTGTCATTCGGTTGCCATTGCAGCGCCACAGTGCCGCCGGTGCGGGTGCGTTCATCCTGATAAGACGTCAGCTGGGCATAACCCGGAAACCGCACCGCTTTGTGTTCCACCACGCCGTCACGGCCAATATCCACCGGCCTTTCGCTGAAGGACCAGGCCTGATAACTGTCGTGCCGGTTGGTGTAATTGGAATGGGTGATGGACGCCAGCGCACCAAAAGTCTGGTCCTGGCTGACATCACTGATAAACAGCGAGCCACGCGGATCGTTACTTTCCGCCCTTTCGTTGTAGGTATTGTTGAGCGATCCGGACAAGACAAATTTGCCGATATCCAAAGGCCGCGCTGTCTGCACATTCACCACAGCGCCGATGCCGCCTTCCGGTAAATGGCCTTGCGGTGTTTTATGCACCTGCACGGCACTAATCAGCTCAGAGGCAATGACGTCATAGTTAAAATCGCGCGACGGGTTGTCGGACGCCAGCTTACGGCCGTTTAACGTGGTGATGTTGTAGTCGCCGGTCAGGCCACGCACGGTCACGGTCTGGCCTTCGCCATTAACCCGGGTGACGCTGACGCCGGGAATACGCTGCAGCGCTTCAGCGACGTTTTCGTCGGGGAATTTGCCGATATCTTCGGCGACTATGGCGTCTATCACGTTGTCAGCCAGTTTTTTAATCTCCTGGCTTTCTTTTAAGCTGCTGCGAATGCCGGTGACTTTGATCACTTCGACGCTGTCGTTGGCGGCTTTGGTTTTTTTCGCCACGGTTTTGGCTTTGTTATTGTTGTCGTTGTTGTCTTGCTGTGGTGTGTCGCTGGCCACTGCGGGCCCTGTGAGCACTGCGCCTATCAGCACCGCCAGATATGTTTGTTTCATCACTATGCCTCTTCTTGTTATGAATTCAGGCCGGCTGCGGGAGTCACAGCCGGCCTGATCCTGTTGCCGGTGTCCGGCGCAGGGAGGTCGCCAGGACGCTCCTATTAATCCGCCTTTTGCACTCAGTGCCGCGTCCTTAATTCCAAAGGCTGTGTCCTGAAAAATAAGCAGCGGGACAATGCTGTTGGCCGCTGTTCCTGCAGCAGGAAATGGTGCACCCGCAGCGCTGCAGGGCGCAGCCGCTGTGGTTTTCCGACTGAATGTTCCCGCTTTCTCACCTTTGCTCTTGCCGGCGTTGACGGCCGAAAAGCGCCGGCGCTACCTTCTGCGCCAACGCGGTTTTTGCACCAAAGCCGGCCTGGTTGCGCCGGCATCAGAAGAGGACTCTTGATGAATAATGGGATGAATATTTTGCTGACCGGCGGCACCGGTTATGTCGGCTCGCACTGCGCAGTCGCCTTGTTGCAGGCCGGCTGCCGGGTCACTTTGTTTGATAACCTGAGTAACAGTGACATCGGCGTGGTGGCACGGCTGCGGCAGATTTGCCCGGCGCAGGCGTCACAGCTGCGTTTTGTCCAAGGCGACATCAACGACAGCGCCACCTTGTCTGCGCTATTCCGGCAACAACGCTTTGACGCCGTGCTGCACTGCGCCGGCTTAAAAGCCGTCGGCGAGTCCTGGCAGCTGCCGCTGGCCTATTACCAGACCAATGTGGCCGGCACCTTAAATCTGCTGCAGCTGATGCAGCAACATCAGATCAATTGCCTGATGTTCAGCTCGTCCGCCACTGTATATGCCGCGCAGAACCAGGCTATAGCTTTTACCGAACAAAGTCCCTGTGCACCGCAAAATCCGTATGGACGCAGTAAATATATGGTCGAGCAAATACTGCAGGACTGGGCAGAGGCCAACCCAAAACTGAGCCTGGTGCTGCTTAGGTATTTTAATCCGGCCGGCGCCCATCACAGCGGCCTGCTCGGCGAAGCACCAAGTGGCACACCGAATAACCTGCTGCCTTTTGTCGCGCAGGTAGCGAGCGGTCAGCGCAGCGCGGTGCAGGTGTTTGGCGCTGATTACCCGACAGTCGACGGTACTGGCGTGCGTGATTACATCCATGTCGAAGATTTGGCTGAAGGCCATCTGCTGGCGCTGCAACACCATGCACAAACGCCGGGGGTGCAGCTGTATAACCTCGGTCGTGGTCACGGCTATTCAGTGCTGCAGGTGATTGCCGCTTTTCAGCGCTCCTGTGGCCGCACGCTGGCCCGGCAAATCACCGGCCGCCGGCCCGGCGATGCCGCGAGTTCTGTCGCTAGTGTCGATAAAGCGCGCCGTCAGCTTGGTTTTGTTGCGCGCCGCGATTTACAGCAAATGACTGACGATGTCTGGCGTTGGCAACAACTGCAGGCCAAAGCGCTGCCGGAGGCAACAGATGAAGTTGTTTGAGCAGCCCGCTGGTGAATTTGCCACCGCCTTCGACCGCAATCTGCATCCACACCGGCGCTTTAATCCGCTCACTGGCGACTGGGTGCTGGTGTCGCCACAGCGGGCATTGCGCCCTTGGCAAGGCCAGCTGGAAAGCGTGGCAACTGAGCAGTTACCGGCCTATGACCCGGCCTGTTATTTGTGTGCCGGTAACTTACGGATCAGTGGTGAACGCAACCCTGAGTACCAACAACCATTTGTTTTTACCAATGATTTTGCCGCTTTGATGCCAACAGTACCGGCCGCGCCCGCCATGCCGGATGTGCTGTTTCAGCGACAGGCGGCGCGTGGCACCAGCCGGGTAATTTGTTATTCCGCCGATCACAGCAAAACCATGCCGGAGCTTACTGTTACGCAAATCGGCGCTGTGATCGCCTGCTGGATAGCGCAGTATCGCGAGCTGTCGCAGCAATATCGCTGGGTGCAGGTGTTTGAAAACAAAGGCGCGGTGAACGGCTGCTCTAACCCGCATCCGCATGGCCAGATTTGGGCCTCAGACTTTATTCCCAGCCTGCCGGCTAAAGCCGATGCGATGCAGCGCGCTTATTTTCAGCAGCAGGGCCGGGTGCTTTTGCTGCATTATGCCCTTGCTGAATTACAACTGGCGGAGCGCGTGGTGCTGCAAAATGCCGACTGGCTGGTGGTCGTGCCTTACTGGGCCGCCTGGCCCTTTGAAACCCTGCTGCTGCCGCTATTTCCAGTGCAGCGCATGGAGCAGTTAAGTGCAGCGCAGCAGGCAAGCCTGGCCGACATACTGCAGCAGCTGACTATCCGCTACGACAACCTGTTTCAGTGCGCTTTTCCTTATTCGATGGGCTGGCACGGCGCGCCTTATCCTGCCGCGGGTGAAGCGGATGACTGTGCACAATGGCAACTGCACGCGCATTTTTATCCACCGCTGCTGCGCTCGCAAAGTATCAAAAAGTTTATGGTGGGATACGAAATGCTGGCCGAAACGCAGCGCGATTTAACGCCGGAACAAGCCGCTGCGCTGTTGCGTGCCCAAAACGCGGTGCACTATTTACAAACTGCGCCGGTTGCAAGCTAAAGGCTTATTTTTCAGGACAGAATTGGCAGTTTTGCATGCGCGCCAAGCGGCAAATCCTTGGTTCACTGGAGCCTGTTTATTCACCGACGGAGCTTTGGTTATGTTTGTCCTTTCTACCCCCACGGCGCAAAGCCCACAACAGCGGCCGGCGCGTTATGCCCTGTTGTGGCTGTTGCTGCTGTCGCCCGCCGCTTTGGCGGAACAGTTTCAGCTGAAATCACCGGATGGCCGCATCGAAATAAACCTCGAAACCGGCGCGCAGCTGCAATATCAGCTGCAGGTTGACGGCAACACCGTCTTGCAGCCTTCGCCCATCAGCCTGCAATTTGCCGACGGCATCCAGTATGGCCCGGCCGGCACAGTGCAAAAGCAAAGCCGGCGCAGCGAAAACCAGCTGGTTAAGCCCGAAGTGCCGGTACGCAGCGCCACTATCCGTGACCAGTACAACGAACTGGCGCTGGAATTTGACCAGCCTTTTGTGCTCAGAGTGCGCGCTTACAACGAAGGCATCGCCTGGCGCTTTGAAGGGCGCAAATCTGGCAGCCAAGTCTCTGGCAAACCAGACCGCGCAGAGCTTAGCGCAGAGATAGCCAGCTTTAACTTCAGCGCCGGTACCTATAGTTATTTCCCGTTTGAGAAAAACTTCCGCACCGCGACTCAGCCCAGTTTCACGCCGGTGCCGGCTAAAAGTATCGACGGTGCTGAACTTGGCAGCCTGCCGGCATTGTTTGTCAGTAACGGTGTCAATCTGCTGCTGACTGAAACCGACTTGCAGGATTATCCGGGGCTGTGGCTGCAGGGCCACGGCGATGGCCGTATCTACGGTGTACATCCAAAGAACCTGGATCTCAGCAAACAGAACCCGCAAAACCCGGAACAAACCGGCGAGTTCACCGCCAGCACTGCCACTGTCGCGCGCGAGCGCAATTTCCCCTGGCGCATTATTGGTGTGGCGCGCAGCGATGCTGAGCTTCTGAACATCCAGCTCAGTTATCTGCTGGCCGAACCTTCGCGTATCGGCAAGCCGGAATGGATCAAACCCGGTCAAATCGCCTGGGACTGGTACAACGAAAACAACTTTAAAGGCGTTGATTTTAAAGCCGGTATTAACACCGCCACTTATCAGTACTACGCCGATTTCGCCGCCCGTTTTGGCATCGAAAATATCCTGATTGACGATGGCTGGTCGACGCATGACGACGTATTAACAGTGCTGCCGAATATCGACGTGCAGGCCGTGATCAAACACGCCAAAGCCAAAGGCGTGGCGGTGCAGCTGTGGGTGCCCTGGACTGGCCTCGACAAAAACATGGAAGCGGCAATGGCGCTCTACAAAAAATGGGGCGTGGCCGGGCTTAAAATCGACTTTATGAACAGCGACAGCCAGTCAATGGTGAATTTTTACTGGCGCGCGGCGGCGATGGCCGCCAAATACCAGCTGATGGTGAATTTTCACGGCTCGTACAAACCGGCCGGCATTCACCGCACTTACCCCAATGTGCTGACCCGCGAAGGCGTCAAAGGCCTGGAAAACCACAAATGGTCAGACGCCATCACGCCAACCCACAATCTGCATCTGCCCTTTATCCGCATGATTGCAGGCCCAATGGATTACACGCCGGGCGCGATGCGTAACGCCCAGCGCAAAGACTTTAACGCCGTGTTTTCGCGGCCCATGAGTCTCGGCACCCGCGCCCATCAGCTGGCGATGTTTGTGTTATACGAAAGCCCGCTGCAAATGCTGGCCGACACCCCCACCAGCTACGAGGCCGAGCCGGAGATCCCGACTTTTATCAGTCAAATCCCCACCGTCTGGGATAATTTCCGCGTGCTGCACGCCAGCATCGGCGAATACCTGGTGATGGCGCGTCAACGTGGCAACAGCTGGTATCTCGGTGGCATGACCAACGAACAAGCCCGCACATTGCCTGTGAAGCTGGATTTCCTGCCTCAAGGTTCATATCAGCTGCAGCTTATCAAAGACGGTATCAACGCTGACCGCCACGCTGAAGACTACAAGTTAGAAAAGCGCGTGGTCAAAGCCGGTGACAGTCTGGAGATCCCGATGGCCAGTGGCGGCGGTTTCGCGGTGATTCTGACACCGTTGTAGGGTGGATGTAGGGTGGGTAGAGCAAAGCGAAACCCACCGGTTACCGCGTAACGGGTGTCGCACACCGGTTACCGCGTAACGGTTACCGCATAACGGGTATCGCATTCGGCGAACACAATGGCAGCGCTGTGACCAGTGCGGCAAAGCCAACATCGCCACCACTGCGTTCGCCCGTTCGCGCCTCCCGCGCTCACTCTTGATCGCTCAC
>CAMLNG010000215.1 GCA_946481195.1 uncultured Chromatiaceae bacterium | reverse complement strand
ATCCCGAAGCACGCCACAGGTGTACTGAAAGCCATGCAGGTATTCGCCTAAGTTGTTATACCGCTCCTTGAACACCAACTCTTGCATGCCTTCAACGCTATTTGACGGCAACACCAGCTTGCTGCGCTTTGCCATCTCAATTAAAGACTCCAGCCGCAAACTGCCATCCAGATGCAGGTGTAAATCAGACTTTGGCATTTCTTTAATAAAATCAGCGGAATAAAAAGGCATACATCTTCCTGAAGCAAAAATACAACTGGTTTTAGTTATAGCAGTTTGCAGCAGATGAAGTTTAGAAAAAGATAGAATACGAGGAGAAGAAAGCAGAGGAAGTGGTGCCCGGGGCCGGACTTGAACCGGCACGCCCTTTCGAGCGAGGGATTTTAAATCCCTTGTGTCTACCGATTTCACCACCCGGGCAGAGTCGCGTGTGCAGGCACACTTGGCAGAACGGCGGCGATTTTACGCTGGGTTTTAGCTCACTGTCATGTAGTTTTTGCAACATGCAGTAAATTTTTCGCCTGATTGCAGTTTTTTCCGTCATCCTCTGAGCCAATTCGCTGCAGCGAGCACTGCTCCAACCACATATTTAGCCATCCAGAAATCTACATAAAAACCAACAGCTTAATAATTCATCAGCCTAAAGTCGTATCCATTTAGCCATCTATACTGTTGCATTCGGCATTTTGTCGTGATATTACTAAAAACGCTGCAGCTTTGTTCAGTTGTGTATCTGCAGCAGTATGCGCCGGCACATTGGCCTTGGCGCCTGAAAAAAGACAGAGCGATGAATCACTTAAACACTATGACCACTATTCTTCTCAGCCTCCTCGTGCTCCTAATCGGACCTCGGGGTGTTGTGCATTGGTCGTAGTGTAAAAACGGATCCAGCAAACAAACCCCGAGCCACAGGCCGGGGTTTTTTGTTACCTCAAGGTCTGATGGGTGAAAATTTCAGCAAGAGGAACAGGACATGAGCAGCGACAACAAGATCTGGATTTTTGACACCACCTTACGCGATGGCGAGCAGGCATTACGGGCCAGCTTAAGTCATAAACAAAAAATCCAGCTGGCCCACGCCATTGCGCGCTTGAATGTCGACGTGATGGAAGTGGGTTTCCCGGTGTCATCGCCGGGCGATTTTGCTTCGGTGCAGGCGATTGCCCAAAGCGTGAAAGGCCCGGTGATTTGTGGTCTGTCGCGCGCAGTGTTCGCCGACATCGATGCTTGTGGTGAGGCATTAAAAGACGCTGAACGCCGCCGTATCCATACCTTTATTGCCACCTCCCCGCTGCACCTGCAATACAAATTACGCAAAACTTTAGCACAAGCGACCGAGCAGGCCGTGGCCTGTATCCAACACGCGCGCCGTTACACTGATGATGTCGAATTCTCCTGTGAAGACGCCGGCCGCACACCAATTGATGATTTGTGCCGCATCGTTGAAGCCGCCATCAAAGCCGGTGCCAGCACTATTAATATTCCGGACACCGTCGGCTATACCATTCCGAACGAATTTGGCCAGATCATCAGCCAACTGATGTTTAAAGTGCCAAATATCGACCAGGCGCGTATTTCGGTGCATTGCCACAACGATTTAGGCCTGGCCGTGGCCAACAGCATCAGTGCCATTCAGGCCGGTGCGCGCCAAATTGAGTGTACGGTGAATGGCATCGGTGAACGGGCCGGTAACTGTTCGCTGGAAGAAGTGGCGATGATTATCAAAACACGTGGTGATTTCCTGCCGTTTTATACTGATATCAAAACTACAGAGATTTACCGCTCCAGCCATTTGGTTAGCCAGATTTGCCACATGCCCATTCAGCCGAACAAAGCCATTGTCGGCGAAAATGCCTTTGCCCACAGCTCAGGCATTCACCAGGACGGCGTGTTAAAAGCGCAAAACACTTATGAAATTATGTCGCCGGAGCAAGTCGGCATCCGCACCAACGAGCTGAACCTGACCTCGCGTTCCGGCCGTGCCGTGATCGCGCACCGCTTAACCGAAATGGGTTACAGCAAAGACGATTACGACTTAGACCAGGTGTATCAGGCGTTTTTAACCCTGGCCGACCAGAAAGGCCGGGTGTTTGACTATGACTTAGAAGCGCTGGTGTTTTTCGAAAACTTAAAAGATGACGACGAGCGCTACAAACTGGCGTTTTTAAGTTCCAGCACCCATACCGGCCATGTCGCGAGCGCGACTGTTGGTTTAACCGTCGGCGAAGAAACTTTTACTGAAGCAGCTACAGGCAACGGTCCGGTCGAAGCCGCGTTTCAGGCGATTCACCGCATTGCCAAACTGGAAGACGCCAAGATGGTCGATTACAACCTGCAGGCCAAAGGTGAAGGTGAAAATGCCTTGGGTCAGGTCGACATCATCATCGAATATCAGGGCCGCCGTTATCACGGTGCCGGCCTTGCCACCGACATCGTGCGTTCTTCAGTGTTGGCCTATGTGCACGTACTAAACCTGATTGAACGCAGCAAACGCATTGATGCGGTGAAGCTGGCGCGTAAAAACGCCGACAGCGTCATCGAAAAATAATTCGCTTTCACTTTTTTGAGACAAATGATGAAGACTTACAACATTGCAGTATTAGCTGGTGACGGCATCGGGCCGGAAGTGATGGCAGAAGCATTAAAAGTGCTGGACGCCGTCAGTCAGAAATTTGGTTTTGTCGTCAAAACGCAAAGCGCGCTGGTCGGTGGCGCCGCCATTGACGCACACGGCGAAGCCTTACCGGCTGCCACTTTAGATTTGTGCAAACAAAGCGATGCGATTTTATTCGGCTCAGTCGGCGGCCCGAAATGGACCAGCCTGCCGCCGGCGCAACAGCCAGAGCGGGCGTCTTTATTGCCGCTGCGTAAAACCTTCGACCTGTTCTGTAACTTACGCCCCGGCAAGATTTACCCGGCCTTTGCCGACTTGTCGCCCATTCACCCACGCACCAGCTCCAAAGGCATGGATATTCTGTGTGTGCGCGAACTGACCGGCGGTATTTATTTTGGTGAAAAAGGCCGCAGCGAGACTGCCGCTTTTGATACTCAGACTTACAGCGTGGCGGAAATTGAACGCATCGCCCGCGTCGCTTTTGAAGCGGCCGGCAAACGCAGCAACAAAGTCACTTCGATTGATAAAGCCAACGTGCTGGCGACCAGCGTGTTATGGCGCGAAGTGGTCAGCCGCATCGCCAAAGATTATCCGGCTGTGGCGCTTGATCATATGTATATCGATAACGCCGCGATGCAGCTCATTCGTTCGCCGCAGCAGTTTGACGTGCTGCTGTGTGACAACCTGTTCGGCGACATTTTATCGGACGAATTAGCCGCCATTGCCGGCTCTTTAGGCTTACTGCCATCCGCCAGCTTAAACGGTTCGAACTTTGGTTTATACGAGCCAGCCGGCGGCAGCGCGCCCGATATCGCAGGCCAGGGCATTGCCAATCCGGTGGCGCAGATTTTAAGTGCGGCCTTGTTGCTGCGCTTTAGCTGTGGCGAAGAGGCCGCCGCGCGGGCGATTGAAACTGCGGTGGAGCAGAGCCTGGAACAAGGCATTGTTACCCGGGATATCAACGCAGAGTCCCAATACAACACCGCGGATATCGGCAACGCCATCGTGCGTTTTATTCAGGCAGTTTAAGGAGTCCACCATGGGCCAGACTTTATATCAGAAGATTTACCAGAGCCACGTGGTCGGCGCCTTAAACGGCAGCACCGATTTATTGTTTGTTGACCGCCATCTCATTCACGAAGTAACCAGCCCACAGGCTTTTGCCGGGCTGCGTCAGGCCGGGCGTAAAGTGCGCCGGCCGGATTTAACTTTCGCCACAATGGACCACAACACGTCGACGCAAGTGCGCAGCTATGACGCCGCCGGCGAGACGTCACGTAAACAGCTGGAAGCCTTAGCAGCCAACTGCGCTGAAAGTGGCATTGAACTGCTGGATTTGTATCACCCGGATCAGGGCATTGTGCACGTGATTGGCCCTGAGCTGGGTTTAACTCAGCCCGGCATGATCATCGTCTGCGGCGATTCACACACCTCGACCCATGGTGCCTTCGGTGCTATCGCCTTTGGTATCGGTACCTCTGAAGTCGAGCACGTGCTGGCAACCCAAACGCTGCCGCAGCAAGTGGCGAAAACCTTAAAAGTGGAAGTGACCGGCACGCTGTCGCCTTTTGTCACGCCAAAAGATGTGATCCTGGCAGTGATAGGCGCTTTAGGTACGGCCGGTGGCAACGGTTATGTCGCGGAATTCTGTGGTGATGCCATCAAAGGCATGACGATGGAAGGCCGGATGACGCTGTGCAACATGAGCATCGAAATGGGCGCCAAGGCTGGTCTCATCGCGCCGGATGCCACGACTTTTGCGTATTTACAAGGCCGCCGTTTCGCACCAAAAGCTGAGCATTGGGATGCGGCCGTGAGCTACTGGCAAAGCCTTTACTCTGACGCCGACGCGCAGTTTGATAAAGTGGTGCAAATCGATGGCAGCCAAATCAAACCGCAGGTGACCTGGGGCACCAACCCTGAGCAGGTGATTGCTATCGACCAGCCGGTGCCGGCACCGGAATCTTTCACCGACCTGATTAAAGCCGATGCGGCCCGCCGTGCGCTGGCCTATATGGGCTTAGAGGCCGGCCAGAAGCTGACCGATGTAAGCGTCGATGTGGTATTTATCGGTTCCTGCACCAACAGCCGGATTGAAGATTTGCGTGCTGCCGCTGCTGTGGTGGCCGGTAAAACAGTCGCCGCTGGCGTGCGCGCTTTAGTGGTACCGGGCTCTGGCCAGGTCAAACGTCAGGCTGAAGCTGAAGGCCTCGCTGACACTTTTAAAGCCGCTGGTTTTGAATGGCGCGAACCGGGTTGTTCAATGTGTCTGGGCATGAACGACGACCGCGTTGACGCTGGTCAACGTTGTGCCTCGACATCCAACCGCAACTTTGAAGGCCGGCAGGGCCGCGGCAGCCGCACCCATTTAGTCAGCCCGGCGATGGCCGCTGCTGCTGCTATTCACGGCAAATTTGTTGATGTGGCCACTTTAACCGGAGCAAGCGCATGAGTGAGATCTTCGCCAAGGGCCTGGTGTGCCCGCTGGACAAAAATAACGTTGATACCGACCAAATCATCCCGAAACAGTTTCTGACCTCTGTCAGTCGCGACGGTTTTGCCGAAGCGCTGTTTTTTGACTGGCGTTATCTGGCCGATGGCAGTGCCAACCCGGAATTTGTGCTGAACGAACCACAATATCAGGGTGCATCTGTGCTGCTGACCCGCGCCAACTTTGGCTGTGGCTCCAGCCGCGAACACGCGCCCTGGGCTATTCAGCAATATGGTTTTAACGTCGTCATCGCCGAAAGCTTTGCCGATATTTTCTTTAACAACAGTATCAACAACGGCATGTTGCTGATAAGCCTCAGCGCCGCCAACATTGATTTCCTGTTTAACCGCTGCAAACAGGGCCCGCAGCAGTGGCACATCGATTTGGCCAATCAGGAAATTTTACTGGGCAATAACGCCGCGATAGGCTTTAGCATTGATGCCGATATTAAACAGCGTTTGCTCAGCGGCCTGGATTTTATCGGCGCCAGTGAAACCTTCAGCCCGCAGATTGATGCCTATGAAGCGAAGCGCCGCGCCAGCCAGCCCTGGTTAGGTTAAGCCTTCGCCGCCAGCGATGTACTTTCGCAGTACATCGCTGTTTTCCTTCTCTTTTCAGCAAGTTTTCAGCATCTTCCCTTTATTTTTATCAAGCTTCATTTACAGTTCACACACCTAACCCCCTATAACAGGGAAAAGTCGAAATTTATTGGGTAAAACAATAACTTCCTGACTATGCTCGATCGGTAACACTCGATTACATCAGGGTCTGTGAAGCTGTCGGAACCCGGGGCCAAGCGCAGGACGACCCGACAGTGCATACCGAAAATCTGACGATCCTGTTTGTTGATATTGCCGGCTTCACCGCCACCACCAACCGTCAGTCGCGCCGGCAAAATGCCTCTTTGCTGCAAAATTTTGAAAGCCTGTTAAAACCACAAATTAAAAAATTCTCCGGCCAGCTGGTGAAATCGATTGGCGACGCGTTATTGCTGACGTTCCGTTCGCCGACCGATGCCATGTTGTGCGCCTGCCGCATGCAGGACCGGCTGGCGCTGTACCGTCAGCAACACCCGGACGAACAGCCGATAGTGATCCGCATTGCCGCCCACTTGGGTGAAGTCCGCACCGCCCGCCATGACATCTTTGGCGAAGCCGTCAATCTGGCGTCGCGCATCGAAGCTGTGACGCCGCCAGGCGAGATTTACCTGTCTGAGGCGGTGTTTCTGGCGATGAATAAAACCGAAGTTCAGGTACAAAGCGCCGGGCAATTTCAATTGGACGGCTTTGACCACCCGCTGCATCTGTATAGAGTCCAGCAAGATCCTGGTGTTGAATTACCCTTTGGCTCATCGCGGGCAGACCTGCAAGCCAACCATATGCGCAAACACTGGCACCTGACCTCGATGTTATTTATTACGCTCGTGACCTTAGCTCTGGTGACTAAAACCTATCTGTTTGACCAGCCTCTGGCCCCTGCCGCTTTGCCGGCAGCAACGGTAC
>CAMLNG010000214.1 GCA_946481195.1 uncultured Chromatiaceae bacterium | reverse complement strand
CGGTTTGGTCAGAAAGCCAAATACACCGCGCTGTGTCGCGGCAACCGCTTCAGGAATAGAACCGTGCGCAGTCATCAGCACCACCGGTAAACCCGGACTGCGTTTGGCGATTTCATCAAACAGCGCCATACCATCCAGGCCCGGCATCCGTAAGTCGCTGAGTACCACATCCACCGGCTGCTTTGCCAGCAGCGTCAGTGCAGTTTCGGCACAATCGGCCGAGATCACCTGATAACCTTCACCTTCGAGGCGCAACGTCATCAGCCGCAATAAGCTGGGGTCGTCGTCCACCAGTAATAAACGGGCATTATTGCCGGTCGGAGTTGTAGGCATCTCAACCTCCGCCAGATTGGTTTAACTTGGCTTCGATTTGGGTCAGCGCTTCAATTTTCTTTTGCAGGTCGGCGTTTTGCTTTTGTAACTTTTCCAGGTTGTCCTGCTGCTGACCATTGAGCCGGCCAAGCGCCTTGACCGCAGATTCAGACTCCAGCAATTTCTGGTTATAGGCATAATCCCAGCGCAGCAAAGCAGCTAAACCTGCCGGTAACCGGCTCAACTGCTCACTGAGTTGGTTCTGGGCCCGGAACCGCACGGCATAAGGTGTGTCCGGATGCAAACGCAGCAACAAGCCCTGCAATTCACCAACCGGCGTTTTATCCAGAGTTTTGCTGACAGCGTCGCGCTGTGCGGTCGTCATTTGCAGCACTTCGCCGCGAAAGGTCTGCCAGGCGCTCAATGTCGCCGCATCATCCTGTAATGCCAGCTGCGGCTTCACCGGAGCGGGTTGCTCTTTCGGCAGCTCGACCACTTTTTCCGGCGCCGGTTTTGGCTTCAAAATCACCGGCAATGGCGCAGGTACGCCCTGACAACCGGCTACCAGCAGCGTTACCCCAAGCAGGGCCCACTTGTTCATACTTATTCCTCTACCATAGGCAAACGCACGCGGATACACACGTCGGCATAATTCACATCAATGATCTCGGCCATACCGCCCAACAACCGGGCACAATCAGACACAATCGACAGGCCAAGGCCTGAGCCCTGTACCGCATCAAAGCGTGGCGCTTTGCCGCGTTGAAATGGCTCAAATAATTTAGCCCTGAGTTCAGCCGGGATCGGCGTACCGTTATTCGCCACATCCAGCAGCATAAATTTCTCATGGGGTTTTAATACCACCCACACCGGGCTGCCCTCGCCACCATAGGCCTGAGCGTTATTGATCAGATTATCCAGAATACGCCGAAATAACATGGCATCGGTATAGATACGCGGCAGCTGACAGTCCAGCTGGATGAATTGCCGGCGCTGCTGCAACGACAACGCATGATCGGCAAAACAACTGTCGAGCAGCTGCTGGCTGTCATGCCAGGCAAATTCTGGTTTGGCTTGTTGTAACAACCGGTTGTAGTCCAACAGTTGTTCAGTCAGCTGGCTGAGCCGGTCGGCACTGCCGTTCAGCAGTGTCACCACTTCCATTTGCTGGCCATTCAGCGGCCCTACCAGCTGCTCACTGAGCAAAGCACAGCCTTCTTTGATACTGGATAGCGGCGTTTTCAGTTCATGCGAGGCATGGCGTAATAAAATCAACCTTAAGGCTTCAAGCTGTTGTAACCGCGACGCCAGCCAGCGTAATTGTTCGCCAAGTTCAGTCAGTTCACGCGGCCCTACTACTTGTTCATGCGGAAAGTGATGACTGGCCTGCCCGATCGAACGGATCATGGTATCCAGTTGTTTAATTGGTGAGGCGATGCGAGCCTGCGCCCACAGCACCAACAACAAGGTCAGCACGACTAAGGTCACGGACTGCCAGGCCAGCTGGTTCTGCGCATCGACAACAAAACTCTGCTGCGTTTGTAAGCGCTGTTCCAGCCGTTGCCAGATTTGCTCAGTCAGCTGCTGTTGCTGCTGCCGCAGCGTCTGCAAGGTGGGGGAAAGTTCTTCATTGCTGGCATGCAGGAAATTCTGCAATAAGGTGGTCACCTGCGTCGCCTGCGCCTGACAAAGCAAAGGCGCGTCTAAATCCAGACAAACCTGCTGCAGCATTTGCTGGTAATTCAATAAGTGCGTGGTAGCCAGTGTACTTAACGAATCGGTGCGCAAAATGCCAAACTGGCGCACGGCCCGTTCGATATCAATCACCAGATTTTGCATGTTCTCGGCACGTTTGACGCTGTCGACCGATGACTCCGCTTCAGCCACGGCAAAACGGCTGACATCAGACAGCGCGCTGTTACTTTGCCACAGCAACACCGCCAGCGGGATCAGTGCCAGAAAAAAGCTTAATAAAATAAACTGCCGCAATGAGGCCGGCTGGATAGGACTTCGCATGCCGAAGGCTCCGCATCAATCAGGCGCATCAGGCGCCGGTCTGGGACTCTGGCGCCTATCATAGCGGATTTGTATATGACAACTCACGGCCATTTCTGCAGTTTTGCCGATGCAAGCTGCTAACGGCTTATTTTAACTGCAGTTCAGTGGCAAATTGCTGCAGTGAAAGTTGTTGCTGTGGGCTGTCCGGCTGGACCGGCTGGCCCGGCGTTTCAGCCCACTGTAGTTCTAACAGACCAGCATCAGGTTGCGCCGGTAACACCAGCATAAAATCACCTTCATCCCGCACCACAATCTGGTGACCCTGAGCTGAGCCAGGTAACATCGGCACCCGGATCACTCTCGGATCGTCGATCGACATTTGCTGCAGCACTTCGCCGTCAGCATTTCTCAGACTGACCGTCATAGCGCCGGCATGAGTGAGTTGTGTTGTCCGGCGCTGCCCATCCGGCAGCTGAACCCGCCGGACTTGCTGGATTTCACTGCCATTGGCGTCAAAAGCCACTTTTACCAGCCAGAACTCAGCGGCAAATCCAGGTGCGGCTGTGCAGGCCGCGAGCGCCAGCAAGCCAACAAACTTATTGAATCTGAACATTCCATTGAACCTCTTTGCTGACAAGCGCTGGCGCTTTGATTAAACCACTGATATCGGTGACTACCGCCTTCAGCTGATAATTTTGCTGTTGATCCTGACAGCAGCTGATACTGGTTTTACCGTCAAACTGTGGCAACAGCTGACCATTTAGCCACCATTGCACTTTTTGCTGCGCACTGCCAACCGACAACACCAGAGAATACTGCTGGCTTTGACCGCGTGGCTGCGCTACCTGCGATTGCTCCGGCTGTTGACTGTGATACATACCGATATTCTGATACAGCTGGTTCACCCAGGCTTCGCCATTGATTTCACCGATAGGCTGACCTAATTCAAGCATAAAACTATTATGCTTCGGCCGGTAAAAACCTTTGCTGTGGTAATACCCGCCTTCAAACAAACCCACACCAGCCTGTCCAGGCTGCGTCGGCACTTTGGTCGGATCGCTGAACCAGTGCCGCCATTTCACCTGAGTCAAATCGGTCAATTGGGTAATATTGGCGTAACAGGTTTCGCAGTAATACGGCAGGTACATCGGTGCTGACGCTTCATCGACATATTCGTCCGCCAGACGGGCAAACGAATGACCGAGTTCATGGATAGCCACATCAGTCGCGCTTGGATGCAAGGTAAACGTAGAAATAGAGCCGCCGGCACCACCATATTTAGTGCTGTTACCTGCGACCAGCACAAAATCAAACTGCGGATAATGCTGGAATACATAGCTGAACACCTTACTGCTGTTGACACAGTACAAACGGTCTACGCCGGCACAACCAAAATTACCGTCAAACAGCGTGTCCACCAGCGTGTTGGTCGACGGGTCATCAGCGCCACTTTGCGCAGACACCGCATCCAGCACATGCAGGCTCCAACCGTCGCGATGGGTACCAATTTCTTTGCTGTTGAAAAATACCTGGCTGAACTTCACTGCAGCATCCCGCAGTTTCTGCTGTTCTGTCGCGGTAAAACCATCACCGACAATCACCAGATTAAGCCGGTTGCTTTGCACAGGCCCAACTAAAGTACGCCCCATGCTATTGCCATTCGGAATAGCCACCAGGACTTTTTGTTTGTATTGCGCTGTGGCACCTTGTGGATCTGTGGCCTGCAGCAGAAACTCAGTTTCTACGGCCTCAGTACGGGCTAACACCTGTAACGATGTATTGGTCTGGTTGCGCTCCAAACGGAAAAGCTCAGGCTGTGCATTACTGACCGTCACCACATCGCCATCGACATCTTCAGCATTAACGCTCAGTACGTAACTCTTGCCCGCGTCTAACAGCGTGGGTAATGCCGCCACAGTCAGCGTCGGCGCATCATTGACTGCCGCCAAAGCTATCTCTGCGTTAAAAGCTACAGCCACAGACTTCCCGTCTGTCACCTCTAACTGCAGCGCGACTTTGCCATTGAGGTTTGCCAGTGGTTTCAGACTGATGCTGCCGGCAGGACTAACCAGCACACCGGCATTCACCGGATTGACGCTTTGTAAGGTAAAGGTCAGTGGGTCCTGATCGGCATCAGTCGCTTTGAGCTGAAAGGTGGCTGCCGTATCTTCAGTTCCGCTAAATTGTTGTGGCGCAGCCTGCGGCAGGTCGTTGATATTTTGCACCGTCAGTTTGGCATTTCCGGCAACCGGTGGATTTTTCCCGTCACTGACGGTGAAGGTAAAACCGGCTTCGCCGGCAAAATCAGCGGTGGGCTGATAAGTAAAACGCCCGTCACTTTGCAAAGTGACAACACCTTGCGCCTGGCTCTGGCTGGTCAGCTGGTAACTGAGCGGATCATTGTCCGCGTCGGTAGCACCAAGTTGCGCCTGCAGATTGCTGTCTTCGTTTAACTGAAAGGTATTACTGCCGGGCACTGGCGCTGCATTTTGCGGTGTGGGTTGTGGTGCAGGTGTAGTATCTGAGCCGCCACCGCCACAAGCGGCTAAGCCGATGAGGCTGGACAGTAAAAAGCAGGATTGGCAAAACCAGCGAAATCCTGATTGTCGCATTAGCTGCATCGAAAACCTCCATGTTTATTTACATATTTTTATCAGCTTACCACAGTAACATTGCGAGCGTCTGTAACTGTATGCCAAGAGTTTTGTGGTTGGCAGCACCATAACATTACAAATTGCGGACGAAAAAAAACCGGTCAACTGACCGGTTTTTTCAAATTCATTTGCCCTTATGCGTTTGCTGTTACACCAGCAGAACGGGCTTTGCGTACTTTTGCGGCTTGACGGTTGTAAGCATCAGTAAACTGGGCTTTTTCCAGTTTGCGCACTGCTTCACCGTTCAGGTCAATCTTGCGCAGATAAGTTACAAACACAAAAGCATTAACCACGAAGAAAGCTGCTGCTGCGATTAAAAATGTGTCCATCTTACACCTCGTTACATCACCGGACCTGGTCCGGAATTCATACTGTGATTACCTTGGGTTTCAGGTAAAAAACGGAAGTGGAACTCGCTGTATCACTTGCGTTATTTACCTGCTTGATAATCTATATGCAGCTGCTGTGCCAACTTAAAAACATAAACATAACATGCTGTTTTTAATATATTTTATCAATCTATCCCTATGAGGAATCAGCAGAAGGTATTCAAAGGATCTGAAGATCTGTTGCTAAATAGCGACAGCAAAAAGCAGGTTGATTTTTTATATTTAAAAATCAACAACTTAACATGTATCTTTTTTGCGACAGTTTAAGTGGCAAGCGCTGAATTTTAGAAAAATCATTTAAATTCAACATGTTGAAAAACACAGAACTTTGAGATTTGAGACAAACTGGTACTATAAAAGCACATGGCGGTGAACCCGCCAGAGACAGCCTGCCAGATAAAAGCACAAAAGCGCCCGCAGGCGCTTTTGCAGTTCCACACAGACCGCTTAATTAATAAAACCGTATTTGCGTGAAATCACATCGAAGTAGTTCAGACATTGTTTGGCATATTCACGTTTTTCAACATAACTGCCGGGGAAAAAGCTCTTTTTAAAGCCGTAAGCGACAATATCTTTTAACCGTTTCAGCGGAATATCAAAATTGTCCACCGCCAGCTGGTATTCACGGCTCACCGTCGTGTTAGATACCAGGCGGTTGTCAGTACAAATCACTGTCGCTATGCGATTTTCCAGCATGTCTTTGAACTTGTGCTGTTTGATGTCCGCAATCGCCGGATTGGTCTGTAAGTTTGAGGTCAGGCAAACTTCAATTGCAATACGTTTATCGGCGATATATGAAGCCAACTCTTTGATATATTTCTGTTTATCCAGGATGGCCGGATCTTTGATCATCTCCGGAATAAACATCGAATAACCATGTCCAATCCGGTCGGCATAACATTCAGTAATGGCCTCAAACACCGACTCGGCACCATAAGCCTCGCCGGCATGCAAAGTCTTCAGCAAAAAATGCTGATGCGCATATTCGTAGACTTCTTTGAAGTTGTGCGCCGGAAAACCAGATTCCTGACCGGCCAAATCCAGCGCGACAATTGGAATACCGGCCTCGTCACGCAAGCGTACACTGGCTCGCACCAATTCCATCGCGGCGAGCTTAATCACCTGCATCGGAGCAAAATCACGCATCAGCTGAAATAAATTGGTGTAATAAGGTGAGAAACCTTTGCCGGAAAACATCCGCATCGCACAGTTGATAATGCCGTAAGCGAAGGGCGGGCGATGACCCAGCTGAACCTGATCGTGCGCATTATATTAATG
>CAMLNG010000213.1 GCA_946481195.1 uncultured Chromatiaceae bacterium | reverse complement strand
TGTTTGCAATTTTTTGCAGACTCCGTTTAAAGTTCGATGGTTGCCAATGCTACAGGAATGCACCGCTCCGCAGCTTTCATATCATGATAAAGATACGCCATGACGGTTGCCCCCTCTTTCAATGTACAGATTTGATCGATTGTTGTCTCACTGACACCGGACAAGTGCTGCCTCAACAACGACTTAACTCTGTCTTTGTGCTCGCTACAGTATTGAAATAGGCGACTGTCTGCATTCGTGCATTCCGCGGATGCCTTAATAAAATAGCAGCCTCTAAATTTATCCAGCTCCGGCACCTTATTGCAAAACCACTTTGTTAATGCACCAAACAGATTGTTGATCACATCGGTATAACTTCTACTTGGCGCGAGTTCACTTTCGAGCCATCGCAGGAAAATCGCATCCCGCTCCATCAATGTTTCCAGCACCAGCTCATCTTTACTTTCGAATTTTGCATAAAGTGTCTTTTTTGCGATCCCGGAAACAGTCAGTATTTCGTTGATCCCAACACTGTTAATACCTTTTTCATAAAACAGCTGAAAGGCAGTATCAATCAATAGTTGACGCTTTTCGTCCATAAATACCTCTGGTAGCAAAACTGACATCCGCTCAAAATGGAGTCACAAGGAACACAATTACAATACATCAAGACACCACAGCGTCTGAATTAAGCTGGTGTCGCCGATGAAATCTCAATCATCCAGCAGATGAGCTGGGGCGGTAGCAGTAATTCTGGTTCGACAGTATCCAGAAAGTTCTTTAACTGCAGACCGAGTTCAGTGTCGCCAATGATGGTCAGACGCCGCTGGAAAAACAAAGTATCGGGGTCCACCTGTTGGCTCAACAATAACAGCAGCTCGGTACTGTTGGCCCGAAATAACACCTCGCCTGTACAGATCTGGTCTGATGAGCCTGCGGCTGCTAGCCAGAACTGTCTGTGCGCATCAAGCCCAAGGTCATAATGCATCTGTAAATCCGGCACCTCAATGCTCAAACGCTTGCCACACAAAAAATCAAGGGTACCTTGTTGCGCCACTTTGCCAAAAATCATGCTGAGTGCGTACTTAAGTCCAGTGGTTCGAACTGCTACTGGCAGTCGCTGCTCTGACGCTCTGATGATTGCCAGACCATACTGACGATGCTGCAGTAACCATAAACCGACGCTGGATTGAGGCGTCGGGATTTTCGGCAGCAAACACTGGCCCAACTTCATTCCGAGGCTCAGGAATACCTCTTTTGGTGTAAAACTCTGATACCCGTTTTGCATCCGACACCTCATCAGCTGCGTCTTTATAATGGCGCCATAGTGCCAAATTCACTGGCCAGTGCCCATCACAACAAAGAGGTAAACCTGCATGGATAGTCCGCGAAGTCGTGCATGTTCAGACGATGCAACATCGCAATATCAGGCAGTATCAAAGCCAGTGGCACCGTTACTAGAACTGCTGTGTCCGGCAGGCTCTATGCCGGCCCTGAAAGCTGCGATCCATGAAGGGGCAGATGCGGTTTATGTCGGCATCAATAATGATACCAATGCGCGGCATTTTGCCGGGTTGAACTTCACCCCGGAACAACTAGCCGACGCCGTACATTTTACCCATCAGGCGAAACGAAAACTGCATGTTGCAATCAACACCTTTGCGCATCCGGGCCAGCTTGCCAGATGGCAACAAACGGTAGACATCGCAGTCGCCGCAGGTGCTGATGTGCTAATACTGGCTGATATTGCGCTGCTGGAGTACGTACAAAACCGTTTTCCGGATACTGAAGTGCATTTGTCAGTACAAGCCAGTGCGACCAATCTTGCTGCGTTGGAGTTTTATCAACAGTTTGGTATCCGCCGCGCCGTACTGCCACGGGTTTTAACCTTGCAACAAGTCCGTGCGCTCGCCCGGCAGACCACGCTGGAGCTCGAAGTTTTTGCTTTTGGCAGCCTCTGCATTATGGCGGAGGGCCGTTGTTATCTGAGTTCTTACCTGACCGGCGAGTCACCCAATACGGCAGGAGCCTGTTCGCCAGCAGCTTTTGTCCGTTGGCAGGAAAAAGAAGGTCAATTGCAGTCCCGGTTAAACAATGTATTGATTGACCGCTTCAATCCTGACGAAACTGCCGGCTATCCAACCCTCTGCAAAGGCAGGTTTGATGTCGATGGTGAGCGTTATCATGTGCTGGAAGAGCCTACCAGTCTTAATACGTTAGAGCTGCTGCCACTGCTGCATCGTGAAGGTATAGCGTCGCTGAAAATTGAAGGCCGGCAACGTAGCCCGGCTTATGTCCGGGCTCTAACGAAGGTCTGGCGGGCTGCGATTGATAACGTCAAAGCGGCACCGGACAAGTTTCAGACCCAAGACAGCTGGCAAGCTACGCTGGCTGGGCTATCAGAAGGCAGTCAAACCACCTTGGGTGCTTATCACCGGCACTGGAAATAACCTCAAAAAACCGATTGTCTATTCATAGGAGCACATTGTGGTTGCATGTTCCGACCAAACTATGGTGCCAAAAGTAAGTGTCGGCCCCATTTTGTACTATTGGCCAAAACTTCAGCTTGAACAGTTTTATCAGCAAATCGCGGATAGCTCAGCGACTGTCGTTTATCTCGGCGAAACTGTCTGTAGCAAAAGACGTGAATTCAGCTTTACCGACTATCTGCGCACCGCACAAATGCTTAAGGAAGCTGGCAAACAAGTCGTCTTATCCGGCCTGACATTATTGGAAAGCCAAGCTGACCTGCGAGCTCTACAGCAATTGACCGCCCAGGACCAGTTTATGGTCGAAGCCAATGATGTGGGGACAGCCCATTATTTATCCAGCCAGCAGCTGCCTTTTGTCGGTGGCGCAGCCCTCAGTCTGTATAACGAGCAAAGTGTGCTGAAACTGTGGCAACTCGGCATGCGCCGCTGGGTGGTGCCGGTAGAATTATCCCGCGACTGGCTGCAGACCTTATTGTCTCAACCGGCACTGGATTCTATTCGTCAGCAGCTGGAAATTGAAGTTTTCGCGTATGGCCACCTGCCACTGGCCTGGTCGGGTCGCTGCTTTACAGCGCGCTCGGAAAACAGGCATAAAGATGATTGTCAGCTCTGTTGTATTAAATATCCAACCGGGCGGCTCAGCACCAGCCAGGAAGGACAACCATTGTTTGTGTTAAACGGTATTCAGACACAGTCCGGGGCTAAATACAATTTGCAAAACGACCTGCCGTCGATGCAGGGTTTAGTGCATTATGTTCGGCTAAGCCCTGACCCGGACGAATTTATGGCAAAACTCATCCAGTTCAGTCATGGTGTTGCATCGCCTCTTCTGGCAAATGAAGTGAATGGCTACTGGCATCGTCTTGCCGGGTTTAACCAACACGGACCAAGTATTGAATGAGTCCTCAAGTTTTAATTGAATGAGCACCTCGAGTTTATGAAGCATGACAAGATACGGATTGGAATTCTGACAGTCAGTGACCGGGCGTCACAAGGGATTTACGACGACATTTCCGGCAAAGCGATTGAACAAACGCTGGCCGAATATCTCACCTCGCCATGGGAAAAAGTCTATCGGCTGATCCCCGATGAGCAGGCATTGATTGAACAAACATTGATTGAACTGACAGACGAAATGCAATGTTGCCTCGTCGTGACGACCGGTGGTACCGGACCGGCGAAACGCGATGTCACGCCCGAAGCAACTGAAGCGGTTTGCGACCGGATGATGCCGGGTTTTGGTGAACTGATGCGCACAGAATCGCTGAAATATGTGCCTACGGCGATTTTATCACGCCAGACCGCAGGCCTGCGCGGGCAGCGGTTGATTGTGAATTTACCTGGCAAACCCAGTGCTATTCGTCAATGTCTGGATGCCGTATTTCCGGCTATCCCGTATTGCATCGATTTGATGGAAGGGCCTTATCTCGAGGTAAACCCGGAAGTCATTCAAGTGTTCAGGCCAAAAGCCTGAGCACTTTGAGCTACACAACCAGATCAGCCACGTAAACTAAACAACCAAAACAGCAGGATAAAGGTGATAAACCAGAATCCGCTCATCAATTGCCAGAACAACAACTTATTATTCTTCTGCGCCAAACTCACTTGCTGGTGTAAAAATAATGGGTTGGGCTGCTGTAAATCCTGCATCAGCTGGTTGATGTGCAGGTAACGCTCAGACAAATCAAAGCTCACGCCTTTTTGCAATGCTCGGTCAAACCAGAGCGGGATCCGGCTGTTGTGGTTGCGCGCACTTTGATAACGTAGCCGCTGATAATCTTCTAACGAGCTACAATCTTCGACTTTATCACCATAGGGCAGGTTACCGGTAAATAGCTCGTAAGCAATAGTCGCCAGCGCATACACATCGCCTTGTTCACCAGAGTTATGCCCATGCAGATAATGCGGATCGGAATAACTGGCCGTACCCAGTGCCAGCTCCTGCGTTAACGGCGAATAAAGTTCGGCAAGACCAGGCACATAGGCGGAACCAAAATCGACAATTTTCAGCTGTCCATCGCTCAAACGCATAATATTGGCGGGCTTTAAGTCCTGATGAATGATCCCGAGCTGATGAAAAGCGCCAAGCGCCTCAGCAATTTGCCGCAACACAGCGATAGCCACCGAAGGCCGCATTGGTTGTGCCTGTGTGGCCAGATAACAATCGAGTGAATCACCAGGCAGATATTCCATCAGGTAATACAAAAAAGTGCGGCGCCGTTGTTGCCGGATCACCCGAACAACCGCAGGATGGTCAATGCGAAGGCCCACCCACTCTTCGCGGATAAAACGTTCAATATAGGCACTGTCATCGGCAAAGTTTTGCGACGGTGTTTTCAGCACCAACTCAGTGTTATTTGCCAAGTCGCGCACCAGATATAAGTGGCTGCGGGCGCTGGCAAACAAGGGACGCTGCACCTCATAACCATCAACTTTCATGCCGGCGTCCAGCGCTGGCAAAAACGGCAGTCGCGTCAACCGTTCATTATAATCGTCCAGTGATTCTGCCGGGAGTTGTCGCACCTTGGCCAGCACCACGCTGATATTGTCGTCGCTGTGCTGTGCGGCCTGCAATAAAGCTTCAACTTGCTGCTGCAAGGACTGCGTAGCGAGCAGGATGCCGGTGATCTCAGCATCCGAAACAAAATCACTAAGCCCATCAGAACACAGCAAAAACAGGTCACCGGCTTCTAGAGGGACAGAGCCATGTTGCCACTGCACCTGCTCATCCATGCCCAGGGCACGCCCCAAAAACTGACGATTTTCTGAGAGCTTAGTTGTGTGATCTGTGCTGATTTGCCTTAGTTTGCCAGCTCGTAGCAAATACAGCCTGCTGTCACCGATATGAAACCACCGGGCCGTTGCTGATTTCAATACCAGTCCGGTAAAAGTGCATAAATGGCCGCGGTCATCCTGCTGATACTGGTGCGAGCGCTGATACAAAGTACTGTTGATAGACGTCAGTACCGTTGCGGCACTGTGGTCAGTGCTCCAACTATCCGGCGTTTTATAGTAGTCGGCGACAAAACTGGCACAAGCATACTGACTGGCGCTGGCACCGGCTTCGGCTGAGCTGACTCCGTCTGCCAGCGCCAACGCAAATCCTTTATAAATTTGTGCATGCGCTGTGAGTTCAGGCGTCAGGCAAATCGCATCTTCATTCGGTAATTTTCCGCCGGCAATACTGATGCCGGCGGTTTCAATCAACAATTGATGGTCGCTGACCTGTGCGCTTTGTTGCCACGGTGGCGATAACACATACTCAGTCTCTGCCATTCCCTGGCTCACCATCAACATTGTTTTATTCATCTCAGCTGACCCGGATATGGTGTACATTACCGTCTTCATCGACTTCAGTCAGATGGCCTTTTGGCTCTGCCAGGAACATCACCGAAATCAATCCAATCAAGGCAGTCCCGCCAATCATGTAGAAGAAAGTCGCATAATCAACGTAGCTGAAAATAGTCAGGTACACGACAGCACCTACGTTACCGTACGCCCCAGCCATCCCGGCGATTTGCCCCGTCATCCGACGTTTAATCAACGGCACTATGGCAAACACAGCACCCTCACCACCTTGTACGAAGAAGCTACAGGTCATACAGAGGATCACTGCGGCGGCGATAGGCCAGCTACTGTTAATAGTCCCCATCAGCAAATAACCAACCGCCAAACCACCAATCAACAACACCATACTTTTGCGCCGGCCAAATTTATCAGAGAACCAGCCACCGAGCGGTCTGGAGACCAGATTCATAAAGGCATACCCCGAAGCCAGCAAACCTGCGGTGACGGGGGTCAGACTGCTGAAGGTTTCCAGGAAAAACAGCGGCAACATCGAGACCACAGCAAGCTCTGAACCGAAAGTAGTGAAATAGGCAATATCCAGAATGGCAACTTGTTTAAATGGATACTTCTCGTGCTCAGGCACACCTTTACGCAGGTGCTCTGCATTCACCCGCCACACCTGATGAGTCTGAATCACAAACAGCACCACCAGTCCGAGCCAAATCGCTTCCATATAGGTTGTGCTGAACAGGTTGACGCCGGCAGGAGACATTTTCCAGGCCAGCATCGCTAATGCCAGATACATCGGGATATTCATGATGATCAGTAACCATAAATCACCCCAACTGGTCACTTCCATCGCGCCGGATTTTTTCGGTTTAAAATATACAGAGCCTTTTGGTGTA
>CAMLNG010000212.1 GCA_946481195.1 uncultured Chromatiaceae bacterium | reverse complement strand
AAGAATTAAGGCAAACAGAATAGAAGTTACAAAGAAACCTTCGTTGATTTCGTGCTTACGCACAGAAGCAAATAATACTTCCCAGAAACCACCCACGATAAATACCGTGGCGTAGATAGGCAGGAACCAGCAGGCGCCGTACCACATCTTCGCGCCCCAGCCCGATTCAGGCGTCAGCTCACCACCAAAGGCATGGAATAATGCAACCTGCCAGGTATCAGGCAGTTTAACAGTTTCAGACAGCACGATAGCCGCCTGATGACCGACGTTAAACATGCCGAAGAACATGGCCGGGAATAACATTAACCAGACAAAAATCATGATGCGTTTCAGGTCGATACTGTCACGGACATGAGTCGCCGATTTAGTGACTTTACCAGGGGTATACAGAATAGTGGCAACTGCTTCATAGAGGGCGTACCACTTTTCATGTTTGCCGCCTTTTTCAAAATGCGGCTCCAGACTCTCTAAATAATGCTTCAAACTCATCTTAGCCTTCCTTCTGGATGGTCGTCAGCGCATTTCGCAGTGCCACGCCGTAGTCATATTTACCAGGGCAGACAAAAGTACAAAGCGCTAAGTCTTCTTCATCCAGTTCTAAACAACCCAAGGTTACCGCGCCGTCTGAATCGCCGACCAGCAAATCCCGCAACAATAAAGTCGGCAGGATATCCAGCGGCATCACACGCTCGTAGTTGCCGATCGGCACCATTGCGCGGTCTGAACCGTTGGTAGTAGTAGTCATGTTAAACAAACGTTTCGGGCTTAAGTGCGACAGGTAGGCACGGGTCACTGAGAACTTGCTTGCACCAGGCGAGAGCCAGCCAAGGAATTCTTTTTCAAACCCTTCCGCCAACACAGAAACCTGGTTGTGGAATCGCCCCAGATAAGCATGAACACCAACTGCTGTTCTGCCTGCGAGCACTGAGCCTGAAATAATACGGTTGTTACCGTCCTGCAGCTCACCCTGAACCAGATCGGAGATAGATACGCCCAGAACAGTTTTGATTAAACGAGGATTTTTAACGACTGGACCAGCCAGAGCAATCACACGTTCTGCATGATATTCACCTGTGGTGAACAACCGGCCGATAGCGATCACGTCCTGATAATTGATGTGCCAGACCACTTTGGTCAGCGACACTGGCTCGAGGAAGTGAATATGAGTGCCAGGTAAACCCGCAGGATGCGGACCAGCAAACTCTTCAACCTGAACCTGACCTGCAGCCGGGACGTTGGCGCCAGCAGCTTTACAAACATAGACTTTATTTGTGGTCAGTTTGCTCAGTACCGTCAGACCATGCTGGAAATCAGCAGCAGATGCTGCAATGACTACCGCAGGATCTGCAGCTAATGGGTTGGTATCGATAGCAGTGACAAAAATCGCACGGGGCGTGCTGTCAATGGCTGGGATATTGCTGAATGGACGGGTGCGGAACGCAGTCCACAAACCGGAATCCAGCAGTTGCTGTTTCACCGCAGCAGCGTCAAGGCTGTTCAGTGCGTCAGCAGCAAATTTGGGGAATTGTACCGCGTCAGCTGTACCGTCTGCCTCAATCACTAAGGATTGCAGCACACGTTTTGCACCACGGTTAATCGCAGTAACGGTTCCCGAGATAGCGGCAGTAAATTTCACGCCAGGATTTTTCTTGTCTTCAAAAAGACCCTGACCTTTTTTTACTTTGTCCCCAACCTCAACCAGCATTGTAGGACGCATACCGACATACTCTTCACCCAGTAACGCGACCGATTTGACGGCTGGGCCGTCATGGATCACTTGTTTAGGACTGCCCGACAGGGGAATGTCCAATCCTTTTTTAATTTTAATCATACGTACTTGCACTACTTTAACGGGAAGAAACAGGGCCTGGTTTTTACGGCTGCTCGCCTCGCAGCGCACCTGGCGAAAGCTGGCTGATTTTTAACCAGATTTCAACAGATACACGTACACAGCGGCGGATTTTAGCACTAAACCCACAGACCAGCTATGATAAATAACACTTTTATGCAGCCAGGACAGCGACTGTCGGCAAGTGTAGTCAACTTTGAATTGATTGCGCAAAATCTGCGCAAATTCGCTGAAATTCAGCGGTATTTTCCGTTGTTGCCTGAAATAACCCGTCCTGTCCTCTTCGTCCAACGTTCAAACAAAAGCCGCCCAACAGGCGGCTTTATTATCTTAAGCTAAATTTGCCAGCGTCACCATCGGAGAAACATCGGCGTCGTAATCAACATGGCTGTAACCAAAGCCAAACAACCGCAGAAACTCCTGATGGTAGCCTTTATAATCTGTCAGCTCATCAATGTTTGCAGTTTCAACTTGCTGCCACAGTGCCGTCACTTCAGCCTGAATATGGTCCGCCAGTTCTTTGCCATCCATCCGCAAGCGTCCGGCTTCATCTAAGACCCGTGTCGGGTTGTACAGGCATTGGCGGAACAAGCCATAGATTTGTTCGATACAGCCTTCGTGCGTGCCTTCAGCTTTCATCACCCGATACAACAAGGAGATATACAGCGGCATGATTGGGATAGCAGAACTGGCCTGCGTAACCAGTGCTTTTAACGAGGCAACATAAGCGTGACCACCCTGCCCTGCCAGTTTGGTCGTGATAGCGGTCGCCGCACGATCCAGATCTTCCTTCGCACGACCGATAGTCGCTTTGCCGTAAATTGGCCAGGTCAGTTCCTTACCGATGTAGGTGTAGGCCACTGTCTGTACGTTTTCAGCCAGCACACCGGCAGCGTGCAACTGATCTAACCAGCGCTCCCAGTCTTCACCACCCATGACTTTGACGGTATTAAAAATCTCGTCATCGTTAGCTGGCTCTACTGACACTTCTTCAATTTCGCGTTTGCTGGTGTTTAAGTTCTTGGCGGTATAAGCCTGACCAATAGGTTTTAACACTGAGCTGTAAATTTCGCCGCTAACCGGGTCTTTACGCCGTGGCGCCGCCAGGCTATACACCACCAGGTCAATCTTGCCCATCTCGGCACGGATCAGCGAAATAGCCTGCGATTTCAGCTCGTCAGTGAAGGCATCGCCATTCAGATGTTTATTCCATAAACCTTCAGCATTAGCCGCAGCTTCAAATGCCGCTGTGTTGTACCAGCCGGCCGAACCGGTTTTGCCCTCAGTCGCTTCTTTCTCAAAAAATATACCCAGCGTCTTAGCGCCTGAACCAAAAGCTGCAGTGATCCGCGAGGCCAGACCGTAACCGGTCGATGCGCCGATAACTAATACATTTTTTGGCCCGTTCTCGACCTGACCATGTTGTTTGACGTATGCAATTTGTTCGCGGACATGCTCTGCACAGCCGACCGGATGCGCATTGGTACAGATAAAACCACGGATTTTCGGTTGAATAACCATAAAAAATTAACCTGTGTGATGACAGAAACCGCGGTTAGTGTAAAACACTGACCGCGGCAACAGGTCTGATCAGCTTAAATAAACTGCCCGTTCGGTGCAGATAGCGCGAAATTTACCGATCAACCCAGCGCTTTTGCATCTTTTTTCGAGCCACCAAAACACTTAGGGGAAGCAGGTGGTTTCTCCGCGTAATACTCATACCATTCGCTCGGCGTGTACGTATGCAGTGCCAATGCATGGATTTTCTCCGCCAACTCTTCGGCAACCACCGCATTTACCGCCCGATGGCGTTGCAACAGCCGCATACCATCAAAAGCCGGGGTCACAATAACGACTTTAAAGTGCGATTCTGAACCCGGCGCCACACTATGCATATGGCTCTCATTGATTACATCCAGAAACACCGGTTGGAAGGCTTGCAACAATTTCTGTTCGATAGACGTATGGATCAGCATGATTGTCAGCTCCTTCGTTAGTTGTTCATTCAGACTAGCCACTGCATTTTGCCTTGTCTGCTCTAATTCAGCTGCAAAAAAAGATAAAAATTAGCCCTTGCTAAAACGAGGATTACTGCATCACCGCTCTGGCAGATAACGAAAGGTCAGATTAAAGCGCTCCGACCGCGCCCGGCTCTGCTTGGGTACCCGGTGTTGCCAGAAGCGCTGACAAGTACCGGCCATCACTAATAAATCTCCGTTGTTAAGTTCGAGACTTAACTGCGTATTCAAATACTTATGTTTCAAATCAAAGCGACGGGTCTGGCCAAGACTCAGCGACAGAATCACCGGGTCCGGTCCAAGCTCCCATTCGTCATCACTGTGCCAGCCCATATGATGATCGCCGTGCTGATAATGATTCAGCAACACTGCATTCAGCGGATGTCCGGTATGACGCACCAACCGCTCACACAGATGCTGTAAGCCGGCCTGCCAGGGCTCTGGCTGAAAAGTCACGCCGGAATAGCGATAGCTGCAGTGCCGGTCTCCCATCCAGATTTGCCGGCGTGGGATCGCAACGTCGCGGCCGTACAACCGGATCTGCGGCTGTTGCCAGTCAAGTCCGGCGAGCTGCTGACTTAAATGTGTTGACTCGGCGCTGCTGAGAAATGCCGGCAACAGATACACCTCTGCATCTGGCAAAAAATATCGCTGTATGGACTGCCCCTGCCCCGTGGGAGCGGCCGCCGCGTTGTGCCCTGACTGCGCTTCTGTCAAAATACCCACCTTTTGTTTCTGCCGAACCTTATTATGTCCAGCCAATTTACCCTAGACCATATCCAGCTGCAGCTTGATCGATTCCCACCGGAGCAGAAAACCCGCAGCCTGCAGGCATGGGATGCTGCAGACGAGCTATTGATCCGCTACGCGCAGCAAAAACTGACAGCAGCCGACACGCCGGTATTGTTGGTGAATGACCAGTTCGGTGCCCTCGCCTGCGCGCTGCATCAGTTCGCTCCGGTACAGTGGAGTGACTCTTTTATCAGCCAGCTGGCGACACAACACAATCTGCAACAAAATGGCCTGAGCCCGGTGCTGCAGGTTGCCAGTACTGAAGCTTGTCCGGCTTTTGCTGCTGTGTTGCTGAAATTACCCGGTAATCATAGCTTTCTGCGCTATCAGCTTCGGCAATTGAAACAACAGTTAGCTGATGGTGCTCCGATTATTGCAGCTGCCAAAGCAAAAGATATTCATGCCAATTTGCTACAGATTTTCGCTGAAGAAATAGGACCGGTCACTGCTTCTTTAACGGAAAAGAAATGCCGCCTGATCACCGCTGTCTGCGATAAAACACAACCGGTTCCGGCTCGCCCGCAATTTCCATTAACCTGGCCGGTGGAGCTACCCACGACGCAAGGGCCGTTGACTTTAAACATCATCAATCACGCCAATGTATTTGCGCGGGAGCAGTTAGACGTCGGTGCCCGGTTCTTTCTGCAACACCTACCACAGGTTCAGGCCGGCCAGCGCGTAATTGATTTAGGTTGCGGCAACGGGGTCATTGGCCTCGCGGTGTTGGCGGCCGCCCCTGACACACAACTGCTGTTTTGTGATGAGTCATTTATGGCGGTGCAATCAGCCAAAGACAACGTTCATGAGCATTTTCCCGCAGCAACTCAATGTGAATTTCTGGCCGATGACAGCCTGAGTCAACAATCTGACTTATCCGCCGACTATATTTTGTGTAACCCGCCGTTTCACCAGCAGCAAGCAGTCACTGATCACATCGCCTGGCAGATGTTCGCCGATGCGCGGCGTGTCCTGAAAATCGGCGGCCGGCTCCGGATTGTCTGTAACCGCCATCTGGGTTATGGCGAAAAACTGACGCGGCTGTTCGGCGGTTGTATTCACGTAGCCAGTAATGCAAAATTCAGCGTCTTTGAAGCTATCAGAAGGAAATAGTTATGCGTTCAATCCTGCTTGCCGCAGTTTTCGCGGTTGGTGTTGCCGGTTGTAGTAATCCGGTGCCGTCTTTTATTGTTGCACCCCAAATCTTCTGGAATCAGTCGAACCAGCTGACCAACACCGCCTTTGCCCTGAACGTGCAGGACAACAGACCGACCAACGGTACCCTGGTGATGCGTGATGGCGATTCTGTGAAGTCCTACCCAACGACCAACGACCTGACCGGTCAGTTACAACAAACACTGAGCAGCGCTTTAACCCAGCAAGGTGCGCGTATTTCTGGCGCAGAGCCTGTCATTGTGACCTTGCAAATCAACCAACTGGAAGCCAATGCCGAATTAAAAGCAGTGGAACACGTAGTGAAAAACAGTGTCGAGCTGACCTTGTTAATCGAGCGGGAATCTGGCTCTTTTAACAAAAGTTACAGCGGCAAAAGCAGCTTCTCCGGACCATTCAAACTGGATACAGCTGTCGCAGAGCGTGAGTTACGCGTATTAACCGAACAGGTGCTTGGCAATATGCTGCGCGACCCAAGCTGGCAGGACTTCCTGAGGAACTAAACGATGAAACAGCTCTTTGCCTTATTCTGTCTGCTCAGCAGCTCGCTGGTTTTTGCCGCAGGCGAACATCTGCAAAAAGATAATCTGTTCCCCCGGGTGAAACTGGTCACTACCGAGGGTGACATTGTCATCGAACTGGATCGGATGAAAGCCGCGTTAACCGTGAACAACTTCCTGACCTACGTCGATAAAAAGATGTATGACGGTACTGTGTTTCACCGCTTAGAGCCGGAGTTTGTATTGCAGGGCGGCGGCTATGACCGCGCATATGTGCCGATCAAAAGCCTGCAGGAAATTCCGAACGAATCCGGCAATGGCCTGAAAAATATTCAG
>CAMLNG010000211.1 GCA_946481195.1 uncultured Chromatiaceae bacterium | reverse complement strand
CAGACTGCGCCTGCTGTGGCGTTGGTGCTGCTTTAGAAGGAGCCCTGTGATGCTGTTTATCAATCAACAACAAAGCGCACTTCAGGCCAAAACGCTGGCGGACCTGGCACAGCAGCTGGCGCTGCCACCGCAAGGCGTCGCTCTGGTACTGAACCGCCAACTATTACCCCGCGGCTTGTGGGCACATACCCAATTGCCGGAAGACACAGACCACCATATCGAAATTTTTCAGCTCGTCGCCGGAGGTTAAGATGTTCGAGATTGCCGGAAAGACCTTTCAATCGCATTTGCTGCTTGGCAGCGGTAAATTTCAAAGTGCGTCGCAGATGCAACAGGCTGTCCAGGCCAGTGGTACTGAACTGGTGACACTGGCACTCAAACGCCTGCAACCGGGGGCGCCGCTGGATGACTTATTCAGCCCGCTGCAAGCGCTTGCTGTGCAGCTATTGCCCAATACTTCAGGCGCCCGCACCGCCGAAGAAGCGGTGCAGGCGGCGCTGCTGGCACGTGAAGCTGTTGGCACCAACTGGCTCAAACTGGAAATTCATCCGGAGCCAAAGTATCTGCTGCCAGACCCGCGCGAAACGCTCAAAGCCGCTGAGCAGCTCTGCGCACTGGGTTTTGTCGTACTGCCTTATTGCAGCGCGGATCCATTGCATTGCAAGCAGCTGGAACAAGCCGGTTGCGCTGCAGTGATGCCGCTCGGTGCGCCGATTGGCTCTAATCAGGGCCTGCAAAACCGCGCCATGCTGGAGATTATTATCGAGCAGGCCAATATTCCGGTGATTATTGATGCCGGCATTGGCGCGCCGTCGGATGCCACGCTTGCGCTCGAGCTTGGCGCCAGCGCCGTGCTGGTCAATACCGCCATAGCGTCGAGCCCGGACCCGGTGACGATGGCACGGGCCTTCCGGCTTGCGGTCGAAGCCGGTGTCTGCAGCCAACAGGCCGGCCTTGGCCGCAGGCAACAGCAGGCCGTTGCCAGTAGCCCACTGGAAGCGGGGTTTGCCCGGGTACTGGCGGAGTTGTCCTGATGCAGCTCAACCCGGTTTTTCCTGTGAGCCAAAGCCTGTTTGACCAGCTGCAGCAACAGAGTTGCCTGCCAGACCGGTCTGCCGTGCAGCAGGCACTTAGCGCCGCGAAGCCCGATTTTGCCGATCTGCAGGCGCTGTTAAGCCCGGCCGCCGCTGAGTTTTTGCCACAAATGCTGGCCCGCGCCACTCAGTTAAAGCGCCAGCGCAGCGGCCGTACTCTGGCGTTATTCGCCCCGCTCTACTTGTCGAATCTGTGCAGCAACGAATGCAGCTATTGTGGTTTTTCCAGAAGTGTCGCCATGAAAAGGCGCATTTTGACCATCGCTGAAGCTCAGCAGGAAGCCGCGGCCATTCAGGCGCTCGGCATCGGGCAAATCCTGTTGGTGACCGGTGAACATCAGCGCAAAGCCGGCGTCGATTATTTACTGGAAGTGACCCAGACACTGCGCCCGCAGGTGGCAAAACTACTGCTGGAATCACAACCGCTTGGCATTGCGGATTATCAGCAGCTGCGCACGGCCGGCATCGATGCGGTGATGCTGTATCAGGAAACTTATGACCCGCAAAGCTATGCCCGCCATCATACTTTTGGTGCCAAAGCCGACATGGCCTACCGGCTGGATGCGCCGGCAAGAGTGGCGGCCGCTGGCATCGCACAGCTGGGGATGGGCGTGTTATTGGGCCTCAGCGACTGGCGTACCGATGTGATGTTACTGGCGCGGCATCTGCGCTTTTTGCAGCAGCACTGGTATCAGCTGGCTTTTTCGGTGGCACTGCCGCGGTTAAAACCTTGTGCCGGCCAAAGCACGCAGCAAAGTGGCGTCTCAGATCGCGATTACCTGCAGCTGCTGTGTGCCCTGAAGATTTTTGCGCCGGAACTCAGCCTCAGTATCTCCACCCGCGACAGTCCGGCGCTGCGGGATTTGCTGCTGACCAGTATCGCCTGCACCGCCAGCGCCGGCAGCAAAACCCAACCTGGCGGTTATGCGGTGGCCCCAGAAAGTCTGGCGCAATTCAGTATCGACGATGAGCGCAGCCCGGCAGAGATCGCTGCGATGCTGAGGCGTAGTGGCATCGCACCGGTCTGGCAGGACTGGCATCCTTTATTGGGGCGTAGAGCAGTCTGAGGTTTTTTATCTGGTGAATTGCTAAATTGGCCGCGACTGAAGGGAACTCAGCGCGGTCTGCACTGGTCAATCCCAACTGTTTTGGGTATAAGAAGCCTTGTAGTACAGACATCGGGAGCGCCGTGTTGTTTAAGCCTGATCTTTTGCGGTTGATTGCCGCCACAGCCTTGTTGTCGGCTTTTGGCAGCACTGCTGCCGAAAAAACCGTGTTAACCGACGTTGTACTGGCGCATCACGCCGCCGTGGTGCATCCACTGAATTGTACCGTCACGGCACCGCAAAGTTTTCGCATCTCCAGCCATGCCACCGCCGAGCTGCTGCAAATGTTGCCAGTCGGTAGTTCAGTGAAAAAAGGCCAGCTGGTTGCCAGGCAGGATGACGCTTACCTGCAACGGCAAATCAATATCATCAAGACCGACATCGAAGCCGCGCGGGTGGCGAAGAATTTTGCCAGCGAAGAATTTCACCGGATGAACCGGCTGAGTAAATCCGGCCTCACCGCCGCCACTGAAATCAATAACCTGAAATTTCAGCTCGACAGTTCTGAGCTGAAGATCCAGCGGCTGGAGCAAGAGTTGCAGCTGGCACAAATGAAACACAAACGCTTAAGTCACTTCGCGCCTTTTGATGCGCAGGTGATGAGTGTCAGCTCTGAGCCCGGCTCACAGCTGGTTGAGGGCCAACCCATCATGCAGCTGTTGTCGACGCAAAACAAACAGCTGGAATGTTTGCTGCCGGTCATCAGCTATAGCAGCAATGCCGAGCTGCAACGCCATCAGTTTATTTTGCAGGGTAAAGCGCTGAAATTACGCGAAGTCAGTCAACAGCTCGATGCCAAAGCTGAAAACCTGACCTTATATTTTGACCACCCGGCGCAGGACCGCAGTAATTTACTGGTCGGCCAGGTGCAGATTATTGATATGCAGGTGCAATCCGACACTATCACCAAGGTGCCAAATGAAGCTATTGAGTTAGAAGGCGAAGTGTTCCGCACCTGGAAAATTGACCCCGACGATAAAGCCGAACGGGTGACACTAAAAATCCTCTCGACCTTAGACACCCATTACATTGTCGAATCCGCGCTGCGCCCGGGCGATAAAGTGGTGATCCGCGGTCAACACGGCCTGCAAAATGGTCAGGAAGTGAAAGTCGACAGCAAACCCGACGCAGGCCGCAATGTGCTGAGTTATGAATAATGCCTCAGCTCTGATGCACAACCGCACAGAGCGCCCCCCGTCTGCCCCAAGCGGCTTCTGGTTGTATCAAAGCGCCGGCTGGAGTTTGTTTGCCTTATTGCAACTGTTAATGCTCGGCAGTGACGAACCGCTCAGTCTGCACACTCTGTTACCGGCTTTATTATTGTTAGTGCTGGCACTCACCGGCAGTCTGGGATTACGCAAGCTGTATCAGCACTGGCGGCAACAACAGCACAGCCAGAGCGCCACGCTGGGGCTGCTGATTGGCGCTGCCCTGCTTGGCGCTTTGGCGGTCGACTTGCTGCATTATTGGCTGTTATGGCCATTGGCGCAGCTACCGCTGTTATGGCAGAGCCCGGTATTTACCTGGTTTGATGCCCAGCCCATAGGTTCAAAAATGCCACTGCTGGTTGTGCTGTACCTGGTCTGGAGCATGTTGTATCTGACATTAAGCCGCCAGCTGGATATCCGTCATGCCGAACAACAACGTCAGCAGCTGGAACTGCACATGACAGAGGCGAGGCTGAGCAGCTTATTGGCGCAGCTCAGCCCGCATTTTATGTTCAACTGTATTAACAATATCCGCGCGCTGATTTTAGAAGACAGCCACAGTGCCCGGCAGATGTTGACGCATTTTGCCGATCTGCTGCGATATCAGATAACAACGCAATCTGATGCACTGGTGCCACTGCGTGAAGAGCTGCAGGTATTGGATGATTATCTGGCGTTACTGCGCATTCAGTTTGAACAGCGGCTGCAATGGCAAACTGCGGTTTCGCCGGACTGCCTGGCCCGGCCCGTGCCGCGTCTTGCACTGCAATTGCTGGTGGAAAATGCGGTTAAACATGGCATTAGCCGCCGTCAGGCCGGCGGTTGTATCGAATTAACTGTAGAGCGGCTCGGATCACAACAGTGGCAGCTGCAGGTCAGCAATCCAGGACTGCTGCTGGCGCAACACGCGCCTGAACAGCCGCAGACCAAAGCGCCGGGCAATACCGGCACCGGTTTGGCGAATTTGCGGCAACGGCTCGCGCTGTTGTACGGTGACGCGGCCAGTCTGCAGCTACTGCAAGACGGTGACCGGGTGCGCGCCCGCATCACACTGCCGTGGCAGCCCGCCACCTTATCCGGTGCTGCAGCGCAGACATCAACACAGGAGTAACGCTGAATGCGGGTTGTCATCGTCGAAGATTCAAGGCTGGCACGGCTCGAACTGAAAGAACTGCTGCGCGCCCACCCGGAGCTCACACTGGTCGGCGAAGCGGCCAATGTGCCGGACGCGAAGCTGCTGGTCGAGCAACAACAGCCGGACCTGCTGCTGCTTGATATCGACCTTGGCGGCGACAGCGCCTTTGATTTGTTAGCGCAGCTGGTGTTTATTCCGCGCATTATCTTTACCACGGCATTTGCCGAGCATGCCCTCGCCGCCTTTGATTATCCGACGGTGGATTATCTGTTAAAACCGGTCAGCAGCGCGCGTCTGGCGCAGGCTATCGCTAAACTGCCCGGTTTGAGCGCAGCCGGGGAGCCCGTGGTTGCAGCGGAACCAGACGCTGACGCCGCCCCTGTCGTGAACGGCCCGGTGCTCGACCTCGATGCCAGCTTTTTTGTCAAAGACGGCGAACGTTGTTTTTTGCTGCGCCTGGGCGAAGTCGAATTATTTGAAGCCATCGGCAATTACAGCAAAGTCTGGGCGGGCAAGCAGGCACCGCTGGTGTACCGATCTCTAGGCAGTATTGAACAGCGCTTAGCGCCCGGGCTGTTTTTCCGCGCCAACCGCCATCAGCTGGTTAACCTCAAAGCCATCAGTGCCGTCGAACCCTGGCTCAACGGCGGGCTGTTATTAAAGCTGCACTCAGGTCAGAGCATCGAAGTGTCGCGCCGGCAAAGCAGTGTGCTGCGCCAGCAGTTAAGCCTGTAAGCAGAGAGCAAAAGAGCCTAAACAAAAAAGCGCCGCACTGTCCACACTGCACGGCGTTATTTGAGCCTTTGTCGCCTATTTTGCAGGCACTACCTTTTTGCCTTTTTGCAGTGGAAAACCCCGCATCACCAGCTGCAGTTCAGTGCCGGCCTGATTAAAACTCAGGTAAGTGAAATCACCCTGCAGATAAAAACGGCCCTCTGCTGTCGGAATTAATGTGACCTGCGGCATATCTGGTGCCTGATACACCAGTTCACTTCCTTGTTGACGGATATGATGCACTGTCCCATCAGCAAACTGATAACTACCGGACAACGCCTTTAAACGTTCTGCGTTTAGTGTAATAGCTTCAGGTTCAAAGGGTTTGCCGATGGCAATGGCAGCCAGTTTCAGCGCCAGGCTATAAGTATCCGCCTCGGCACTGTTGGCCAGCACTGTGACATACACCTGTTCCGACGGAATGCGGATGATGTAAGAAGAAAAACCCTCAATACCACCACTGTGTTCCTGTGTCGGCACCTTTTCCCAATCCGCCATCATCCAGCCATAGCCATAAGGTTGTGGCGTCCCGTCCAGCGTTTGGTGCCGGACAAAAGACTGCTGCAACAACGGCTGTTTCACCAACTTGTCGGTATAAAGCGCCTGATCCCACAGGTTCAGGTCATCGACGGTGCTGTACAAAGCGCCGGCGCCTTGTGGCCGCGTCATGCTGATGCTGCGGGCATTCACCAGTCCTGCCGGACCTTGTTCATAACCGCTGGCGCGTTTTGGCAAAATGGTACTGGCACTGTCGTAGCCACTGTGTGCCATGCCGAGCGGGCTAAACACATGCTGCTGCAGATAATCGGCATAACTCTGTTTGCTCACCGCCTCGATGATGGCCGTTAACAACACATAGTTCGAGTTGGAGTAACGAAATTGGGTGCCAGGTTTGAATTCAAGTGGCAAGGCAGAAAACAACGCAACCATATCGGCTAGCGAGGCATCTTTTGGTTTGTTTTCCCGAAATTCCGGCAGCCGGCTTAAGTTCTTCAGACCCGCGGTATGGGTCAGTAACTGATGGACGGTCAAATCACGGCCAACGGCCGGATAATCTTTAAGAATGCTGCCGACAGTATCGGTCAGCTTCAGTTTACCGGCCTGCACCAATTGCAGTACCGCCACCGCCGTGAACTGTTTGGTTTGTGAAGCGATACGGAACTTCATATCGGCCTGCATCGGCACCGCAAGTTCCATATTGGCCATGCCATAACCACCACGGCTTAATACGTCGTTGCCTTTGCGCACCAACACGGCAAAACCCGGTTGGTCTGCTTTGGCCGATTGTTGCAGCAACTGCTGCATCTTCTGCTGCATCTCGGGGTTAGTCATTCCCAGCACCGGGCACAGATTCAATGCCAGACTGGCCAATAAGGTTTTTACAATGATTT
>CAMLNG010000210.1 GCA_946481195.1 uncultured Chromatiaceae bacterium | reverse complement strand
CTGAAGTTCGGTTGTACGCTGGCTATAAATTGTGTTGCGGTTTGCAGCTGGGTTTCATCATGCACAAAAATTTCGGAGCGGTACTGCGTGCCGACATCGTTGCCCTGACGGTTTAATGTGGTCGGGTCATGCAGCTGAAAAAACATCTCCAGTAATAATTCGAAACTGACCTGTGCCGGATCAAACTGCAACTGCACAACTTCGGCATGGCCGGTGGTGCCGGTACAAACGGCGCGGTAATTGGCGGTGGCACTGCTGCCGCCCATATAACCGCTGACAACCTGAGACACGCCCTGTACCCGGGCAAATGCCGCTTCAATACACCAGAAACATCCGCCCGCAAAAGTTGCCAGTTGTGTCATCTTGATCCCTTATACCGATCTGCCTGTTGCCCGATAGCGTAGTCTAATACGACAAAGCAGGCCAACAGATGTGAAACAGGGAGAAAAAATATGCGGGTCGCTATCATTGGTGTAGGCATGACCGGTGCCAGTGCTGCTAGCGCTCTGGCGGATGCCGGAGCAGAGGTCACTGTCTTTGATAAAGGGCGTGGCCCGGGTGGGCGCATGTCGTCCAAACGGTTGCCTCAAGATGACACCAGCAGCGGTTATTTACAGCTCGATATGGGCGCGCAGTATTTCACCGCACGCCATCCCTGGTTTTTACGCCAGGTGCGGCAGTGGCAGCAACAAGGAGTGGTGCAGCGCTGGGATTTTGCGCCACATGTCTGGCAGCATGCATTGCTGTTGCCTTCGGATGATGAGACGACCCGCTACGTTGGCACGCCGGCCATGCATCAGATGCTACGGGCGCAGCTTGGCACTATGATGCAACATTACAGTTGCCAGGTGACGGAGCTTAGTTACAGCCTGAGTAGTTTCAGCAGTCAGCAAGCCGGTGAATGGACTATCAGCACTGCCGATGGCGCCAGCTATGCCGGTTTTGATGCGCTGCTGCTGACTTGTCCGCCAGAGCAGTGCCGCAAACTGCTGGCGACACATCCGCTTACTGAGCAGCTGCCTGCTGATCTGCTGCTGCCATGTTGGGCTGTGGCGATTGAACTCGCAGCGCCGGTGACGCATCCGGCGGTGGGAATTTTCGGCAAGTCAGGTGTCTTGAGTTGGTGTGCCCGTCACAATGCTAAACCAGGACGTCCGGCTTTAGCAGAGCATTGGGTGTTGCACCTGAATGCTTCGAGCAGTTTGCAGTTGCTTGAAGCCACGCCTGAGGAAGTAGCTGCTGTCGCTGAGCAAGCATTTAGCCAGATTATTGGCCAGAAACTTCAGGTCACTTCGGCGCTTTGTCATCGCTGGTTATATGCCAGTTATAATGCTGAAGTTGCGCCGCCCGGCGTGCTGAGTGATCCGGCGCAGCAGCTGGTCGTTGCCGGCGACTGGAGCCTCGGCGGTCGGGTAGAGAATGCCTGGCTGGCGGGTGTGATGGCGGCGAGCCGGTTGCTGCCTGACCAGATTGAAGCGCCAGACTTGTCAGCGACAACAGCCGACTTTATGCTGGCAACCTGATCAATTGCAGCGCGGTCGCAGGGACAGCGCAAAATAACGGAGTGGTTATGGGATTATTTAGTGGATTGTTAGGAAATGCCGGCGCAGTGGAATTGGCTGATGTAGAAGCGGAGCTGGCGGCATTTTTGGCCGATGGTGAGCAGGCCGAGCAGGCGTTTAAAGTACTGCGTGACATCATTGTATTTACCAATAAGCGGCTGATCCTGATTGATAAGCAAGGGATCACCGGTTCAAAAAAAGAGTATATGTCAGTGCCTTACCGCTCCATCGTACGCTTTTCCGCCGAAACCAAAGGCCACTTTGATCTCGAATCTGAGCTGCTGATTTGGCTCAGCAGCACTAATGAACCTATCCGCAAAACTTTCAGTAAAGACAGCAATATAGTCGCAGTGCAAAAAGCGCTGGCGACTTATGCCTGTCGTTGACGCCTGGTGCTACTGCCTTTGCTAGCGCTTTTGGGCTTTACCGGCATAAAAAGCCCGGCTTTTAGCCAGTATCTGACAAAGCTCAGTCACACCATCCAGGGTTCTGAGTGTAGCTCTGTGCAATAAATCGGCGTTGGGTTGCGCCAGTTGTTTGAGCTGAACGGCGCGTAGGCTGGCAAATCGCTGTGGGAAGTCAGTCAGCCTTCGGGCTTCGGTGTTGGAGGTCGGCTGTAAAATCAGTTGCGGCTGACGTTGCAGCAACGCTTCGGCGCTGACCTGTGGATAGGCACTGCCGGCATCGGCAAAGATGTTTTGGCCGCCGCACAGCGTCAGCGCCTGCATCGGCCAGGCGTCAGGCCCGATAGTCGACAGCGGTTCATCCCACAATTCGTAAAACACTGTCACAGCGCTTTGCTGCTGATATTGTTGACGCAGTGTGGCTAAACGCTGACGAAAAGCAGCAGCCTGGGCTGAGGCCTGTTGCTGCTGACCGGTTAACTCGCCAAGGCGCAGTAAATCAGTGGCAATATCATCCAGTGTTTTGGCTTCAAAGGCGACAGTGCGGACGCCCAGGCTTTGCAACCGGCTGATATCAGCGGCCGGGCTGCCGCTTTGCCAGTACAGTACTAAATCAGGTTTTAATGCCAGAATAGTTTCCAGCTGCAGGCCTGCATAGTTACCCACCCGTGGGATTTGCCGGGCTGCGGCCGGATAATCGGCATGTTCGACAGTCCCGACAATCAGCGCACCGGCGTCGATGTTATATAGCTGTTCTACCAGATGTGGCGCTAAAACCACCAGGCGCGGAGGGGGTTGTGTGACAGCAGACCAGCTCGCGCCAGTGAGGCAACAGAGCAGCAGGGCAGATAACAGTCTCACCAGTCTACTCCTCACCAGTCCACGCCCTGCTGCGCGCGAATGCCGGCGTCAAAGGCGTGTTTGACGTTTTGCACTTCGCTGACGGTATCGGCCAGTTCCAGCAGCGCCCGGTGGCAGCCACGGCCGGTGATCACGACATGTTGTAGCGGCGGACGGGCTTTAAGCACAGCCAGTACTTCGTCCAAAGCCAGATAATCGTAAGCGACCATATAAGTCAGTTCATCCAGCAGCACCAGCTGAATGGACGGATCCGACAGAAATTGCCGCGCCTCAGCCCAGACTTGCTGCGCGGCGGCGCGGTCTGTTTCACGGTTTTGTGTTTCCCAGGTAAAACCTGTTGCCATGATGGCAAAAGGTACACCATGTTGTTGCAGCAGATCACGTTCGCCACAGGCCCAGCCACCTTTGATAAATTGCACCACTGCAGCCTTTTGGCCGTGACCGGTCGCTCGGCAAACCATGCCAAAACCGGCGGTCGATTTGCCTTTGCCGTTGCCGGAGATCACCAGCAGCAAGCCCTTATCTTCTGTTGCTGCGGCGATGCGGGCATCGACCTGATCTTTGAGTTTTTGCTGGCGCTTCTGATGACCTGTTTGGTCAGCAGATTTATTTGTTTCAGAATTCATCGCTGCTCCGGCGGCTTAATAACAACAAAAAAAACAGACTGCCGCACAAGGCGGTCAAAATGCCCAGTGGCAATTCCTGTGGTGCCAGCACAGTACGGGCCGCACTGTCGACCCAGATCAGAAAGATGGCGCCACAGAGTGCACTGCCAAACAGCAAGGGCACCACTTGACTGCCGAACAGCAGCCGGACCAGATGCGGGATCATTAATCCGACAAAACCAATACCGCCGCAATAAGCGACAACGACGGCGGTTAATAAAGCGCAGAGTAACAGCAATAGCAGACGCCAGCGCTGGACTGCTACCCCAAGGCTTTTCGCCATATCATCGGACCAATTCAGCGCCGCCAGCTGACGCCGGCCCACAGCACAGAGTAACAGCGTCAGTGTCAGCGTGATGCAAAGCAGTTGCACCGCCGGCCAGTCGGCGCGGCTTAAACTGCCCATCAGCCAGAACATGATACGATTGGCGGCAAAGCTGTCGGCCTGATACAACAATAAACTCGCGACGGCGCTGCAAAAAAACGACACGGCGAGGCCGGTCAGCAGCAAAGTGCTGATACTTTGCATGCCTTGTCTGGCCGCGCGCCGGGCCAAAGCTAATACCAGCAGGATGGCCAAAACGGCGCCGGCAAATGCAGCCGCGGGTAATGCCAGCGCAGGTAGCCATAAACTACTGACTGTGGCGCCTAAAGCGGCACCAGACACCACGCCAAACAGATAGGGGTCGGCCAGCGCGTTACGGCTTAGCAGCTGCAACAATGCGCCACAAACGGCGAGGGCGGCGCCGGCAAGCCCCGCCAGCAACACCCGTGGCAGCCGCAGTTGCCAGAAGATCTCAGCCTGCAGCGCATCGCTGCCGCGCCCCTGTAATAACGAAGATAGTGACACATCCACAGCACCAATCTGCAGTGCCGCCAACAGGCTGGCAAACAGCAGACCGACCCAGCATAAAAGCCGCAGCGCATTTGTCATATCGGCTCCGGCGCGAAGGTTACCCGACAACTGCCGGTATAAGGGCTTTGGTCGACCAGACAAGGCCGGCCAAACACTTGCTGCAATAAGTCGCTCTGCAGCACTTGTTGTGGTTTACCGGCAGCAATCAGCTGACCTTGCTGTAACAGAATGAGTTCATCACAGTAAGTGGCGGCCAGGTTGATGTCGTGGAAACTGGCCAGCACACAGAGACCACTGCGGCGCAAATTCGCCAGTAACTGGTGCTGAAAGCGGATATCGAGATGATTGACCGGCTCGTCGAGTAATAATAATTGCGCCTGCTGTACCAGCACCCGGGCCAGATGCGCCCGTTGTTGTTCGCCGCCGGACAGGCTGCCAAGCAGGATGTCGGCCTGCTGGCTTAAACCGGTCTGGTCCAGAATATGGTTGATATTGTCGCGGTCACTTTGATTATCACGTTGCCACAACGTTTTGTGCGGCAACAAGCCTAAATGTAACAACTGGCGGACTGTCATGTCGGTGGGGGGCTGCTGTTGACTGAGATAGGCCAGACGGCGGGCGCGCTCTGTCGCGGTATAAGCTGACAGCGGCTGCTGCGCCAGAATAATTTCGCCATGATCCGGTTTTTTCAGTGCGGCCAGCAGCTGCAATAAGGTCGATTTCCCGGCGCCATTGGCACCCAACAGGCCGTATAGTTTGCCTGCTTTTAACTGCAGGCTCAGCGGCCCCAGCACAAAGCCATCGGGCTGGCGCAATTCAAGTCTTGTACATTGCAACAACAGATCTGACATGCGTTTGATTACCGCAACTGCCGGTGGCACCGGAGTCTGTAGCGAGGAGGATGATGAATACTAACAAAAATTCAACGCGCCGCCCAGTAAGCTGACACGGCAGAGGGGCGGGGCGCCGTGTTAATGCGCCCCGACTTTTACAACTCAGCCTTTATCAAGGCTCTCTAACTGTTTGGCGATATCCTGTGGCGAGCCTGTGTTACGCGCCAGTGCCACATAAGCCACCGGCACTATGTACACCGTCAGCAAAGTGGCGACGCCGACACCGGCACAAATCACCATACCAATCACCATCCGGCTTTCTGAACCAGGTCCGGAGGTGATAATCAGCGGAATACTGCTCATCACCGTAGTAAACGCGGTCATGGTGATAGGCCGCAAACGCTGCACCGCCGCCTGATGGATAGCGCTGGTGAACTCAACCCCGGCGTCGCGCAGCTGATTGGCAAACTCAACAATCAGAATGCCGTTTTTCGCCACCAGACCAATGATCATCACCAGACCAATCTGGCTATAGATATTGAGCGTCATGCCAGCCAGATAAAGCCCACCCAGCGCACCGGCCATGCCAAGCGGCACTGTCAGCATAATGACAAAAGGATGGATAAAACTTTCGAACTGTGCAGCCAGCACCAGATAGGTGATGATGAGTGCCAGCGCAAAAATCAGCAGTGTCGATTCGCCGCTGTTTTTAAACATCAGTGACTCGCCTTTATAGTCGATACCGCCCACATCTTTGATTTCGGTACGCACCACGCCTTCAAGATACTCCAGGGCTTCCCCGAGGCTATAGCCCGGAGCCAGGTTGGCCATGATAGTGATAGCCCGCATCCGGTTATAACGGTTTAACGTTGATGAGGTTGCTTCTTCCTTTAAAGTCACCAGGTTATCCAGCGGGATCAACTGGTTAGAACCACTGGAGCGGACATAAACACCGGTGATGCTGGTCGGATCGCTGAAATCTGTATCTGCGCCTTCGAGAATTAGATCATATTCTTTGCCGCGGTCGAGGAATGTGGTGACCCGCCGGCCACCCAGCATTGCCTCTAAAGCCCGACCGACTACACCGACCGAAATCCCCAGATCAGCCGCCCGTTCTGTGTTAATTTCCACCAGAATTTGCGGTACTGTCTCTTTGTAATCGTGGTCTAGCATCTGCAGATTTGGGTTTTCCCTTGCTTTTGCCAACACGATATCGCGCCATTTTGCTAATTCTTCGTAGGTATTGCCCTGAATAACAAACTGTACCGGCCGGCCGCCACCACCGCCGCCACGGCCGGCAGTCAGGCCGCTGCGCATATTGGTAAAGGCGCGCACATCGGACAGGCTATTCAGCTTTTGACCAATTTCCTGCATCAGTTCAGGCGTGCGGCGCTGGCCGTTGTGCCAGTTTTCACTGCCGACAATCGCCATACCACCGCTGTTACCAAAACCAGGTACCCGGATCAACAGCCGGTTCAGTTCACCTTTTTCGTAGTAGGGCAGCAGGATGTCTTCAATCAGCCGCATATTCTGTAAATTAGACTGATAACTGGC
>CAMLNG010000209.1 GCA_946481195.1 uncultured Chromatiaceae bacterium | reverse complement strand
AATACGTTGTCAAATGCAGCCGGGTCGGCACTGCGAACTTCATCAGCAGCAGCTAACAGCGCTTCGATGTCGTTACTTTGCTGTGTTGCCCCTTGATATGGCACAACAAGACAACACATCAGCAAGAACCGGAAAACCTTTTGCATGGAACGACTCAATTTGAATTAGTGGCTGATTTTCTTTTGATCTTCTTCTTCGTCGTCTTCAGCCGGTGCCTCGCCTTCATCCGGGGCAACAATAAAAGGCGCGCCACCACCATTGGCTCCCGCCATAATAATCAAACCGGACAAATCGGCCTGCTGGATGGCTTCTTCCAGTTCTGCGGATAACTGATGATTGGCTGCCAGCGTGCTGATGATTTCATTGCGCTGTGTCTGAGGCCCGGTGCTAATCGCCATTTGTTCCAGCATCTGAATAACGTTTGACATAACTATTCCTTATTAATCAATTGTTAGTAATTAACTATCAAGATTGATGCTGCAGAGCCCGCCAGCAAACTATCGTTGGTAACATCATCATGTCGATGCTGAACTGTACACGATTTTTATGCTTTGGTCGCAATGCAGAGATGACCTTTCACGGTATCGTGATAGGTACTTCAGACTAGAGCAATCAAATTCTTTTGTAAATCAAAGGTGGTGGCAATGCAGCTGTGTCGGGGATTTCCGGTGGCTTCGTATAATTGCCGATGCGGGTATTGGCGTATTGCGCAAATACCCGAATTTCAAAAGGTTCTGCCTTCTAGTGAACGGGAACTTCCGGAGCAACGATGACCAAACAACCCGCCGGGGTCGCAGGTGCATCAGGCGCAACTATCGCCATACAACAGGTTGAGGCTGTGTTGCTCAATTTAGTCAGTTGTGCGCTGTCACCATTTACCAGAGCTGCAGTCATTGCATCGTCAAGGCCGTGCCGACGGGCCAGGTCCCTGATAAGGCCGGCACGTTGCGAAGCTGGCAGCGCATTAATCGCGAGTTGTTGTAACACTTGGTGTAATGCAGACATAAAATCTCCTTATTCGCCTTTTGTTGATTTACCTGGCACAAACTGACAACCGGCTTTACAGACTAGAGCAGGCATTTTGTTTTGTAAATCAAAGTATCTTATCGTAGCATCCCTTGAGTAATCGCAGAAAAAACGGAGTCTTGAATGCAAAAAGAAGGACGTATTGTGATTTTGGGCACCGGGATTATGCTCGGTGCCCACATCACGCCAGTAGCCAAAAGCCACTTGCAGGCTGCTGATGTGGTGTTTGCTGCTGTGACGGATGGTATATCTGAGCAATGGCTGCAGACCATGCACAACGATGTCCGAAGTTTTGCGCCGCTATACGAATTAGGCAAGTCCCGCCATGAAACCTATCAACAAATGATTGATCTGATGCTGACCGAAGTGCGGGCCGGCAAATTTGCCGTTGGTGCCTTTTATGGTCATCCCGGTGTTTTTGCCTATGCGCCGCATAAAGTGATAGAGCTGGCGCGCCAGGAAGGTTATGAAGCGCAAATGCTGGCCGGCATCAGTGCTGCAGATTGCCTGCATGCTGATTTAGGCATAGATCCGGGGCGGGTGGGGTGTCAGTACTATGAAGCCAGCCAGTTTATGTTTTACCAGCGTGTGGTGGACCCGAGCGCTTATCTGGTGTTATGGCAAATCACGCTGGCCGGCGATCGCAGCATTGCCCGTTTTGATACCGGCGAGGCTGAACTGCAATTATTGGTTGAATTGCTCGCACCGCAGTATCCGCCCACCCATCAGGTGGTGATTTATGAAGCGGCCAGCATGCCGTTTGAACAACCCCGGATGGATTGGATCCAGCTTGCTGATCTACCCAAAGCCAGGCTGACGCTGAAATCTACGCTGGTGTTACCTCCAGCGCTGCCCCTGCAGAAAAACGATCTGATGCTGACACGGCTGCAGGCGTTGCAATCGATGCCGGTGAGTTGATGCTGTCGGCCGCCGATTTTGCTTTGCAAAGTGCTGGCTGTCGGTTGCGACCAGTATGTGCTGCGGATGCGCAGGAGTTAGCTGCTATATATACCGACACCCGCACTCAGCAGTTTGTCGGGCAGCTGCTTACAGCAGAACAAGCGGTGGCGCGCATCGAAGCCTGCGCCGGGGTAAATCAACAACCACAGCTGCAAAAGTTCTATCTGGCATTGGAAAACCCACAACAGCAACTCTCTGGAATGCTGGCCGTGTTTGATATCTCACCTGCCACCTGCACTCTGGAGCTGGGAATTATGCTGCTACCCGGCCGGCAGCAGCCTGGTCTGGCTAAAACCGCATACAGCGCACTGATGCAGCGCGCAGTGACATTGGGTTTCGAAGTGCAGGTGAACATCCATCCGCAGAATCTGGCCGCGCTACGGCTGGCCCGTCAATGCGGTATGCAGTTGATGAAAAGTTCAGCCACAGCGTTGTGTTATCGCTACCGTGGCTGATTGTTGATGAATGCCGCAGCCTGAATCAACCATTAACGCTGCACCGGCTGACACATCGGGCTGGTTTTGACCACATAAGGCCGCAAGATAGGCGCCATGCCTTTGAGGACCTGCAGCGGCAGGGCAGAAGTGAAGCTGAAATCATCAGCGCCTTTGCCGGGCACAAAAGCGGTCAGGGTGCCGAAATAGCTGTCACCTAAATAGAACACAAAAGTGGCGGTACGGCTGGTGGCGGTTGAAGCCACTGTTTTGCCACGGATCACTTGTGTCGCCACGCGATTGTCACCGGTACCGGTTTTACCACCGACTTGTAGCGGCGAGCTGTCAGCTTTGACAAAACTACCGTTTAAGCGCCGTGCTGTGCCGTCCGCAACCACCTGACCCAGGGCTTTTTTCAAGGCCCGCGCCACTTCCGGCCGCATCACCCGCTCCCCGGCGCTGGCATTAAAGCCAAGCTGCACTTCATAAGGCGTACGAGCCGCAAAATGCAGACTGTCAATACGGATGGTCGGTAAACGCATGCCATCATTCTGGATAATGCCCATCAGTTCGGCGAGTGCTGCAGGGCGGTCCCCCGAGCTGCCAAGCGCAGTACCGAGGCTTGGTACTAAGTGGTCAAAGGGGTAACCGAGTTTGGCCCAGCGTTGATGAATATCGGTAAAAGCTTCTACTTCCAGCATAATGCGGATGCGGGCGTCACGCGCTTTGCGGTTTGGCGTTTTAAATAACCAGCGATACACCTGCTGGCGCTGCTCGGCGCTTGCATCAATCACTTCTTTCATCGTCGCTTTCGGGTGATTGTTCAGATAATTCAGTACCCAGAGTTCCAGCGGGTGGGCACCGGCGATATAACCCTGATCCGGCAGGCTGAATTTACCCGGGCCATATTGCGCATACATATCCTGCAGCTTTTTATTAGTCAGCTTGTCACTGTCCGGCAGTTTGTTGCGTAAAAACGCCGCAAAGTCGGTAAAGCTGGCGTCCGGTAACAAATAACGATGCACTGCCGCGAGGCGGTCCGGTGTTTGTTTCAGACCATCAAAAAAGGTCTCCAGCCGCTCGTCCATTGGCTTCTGCTGATACTTGCGGAAGAAACGACGCAGGAATTCACTGCCTTCTTTATCGACAAATTTACGCAGGTATTCTTCCCGTTTCGGGTCATTGTCGGCGCGTAATAATAATGAGGTGCTGCCTTGGGTCTGATAGCTGCTGGCGTAGCTGACGATGTCGCGCAGCAACCGCACAAACGGCAGGTTATGTGATTGTTGTAATGACTGGCGAATAGTCGGTACTTTGCCATCTTCATCTTTATTAAAGTTGTTAAATACCTGCAGGCCACCGCCGGTAAAAAAGCGTTCGGCCGGCGAGGCGGAGTAGGTACGTTCCAGCGAGGCCTCTAACATCGCCGGCAGACTGCGATCTGCTGTAGTGGCCATATAATTGGCAGCCCAGCGGGTAATGTGGTCGTTGGGCGCAATGTCCATTGTCAGCAGGCTGTCGGGCAATTCGTCAACAAAGGCCTGATGCAGTTCGGCGATAATTTCCAGATAGCTGGCGAGCACCCGCAGTTTGGCGGTTGAGCCTAGTTCCAGTTTGCTGTGTTCGTTTAAGTCAAACGGCTGGTCTGTACTGTCGGTTTGTACCCGCACTCTGTTACCGTCAGCGGTTTTTTCAAACAACGTGAAGCTATACAGCACATCTCCGGTGCGGGCGGCAGACAGCAGACGTTCACCAATCAGCCCGTGTTGCGCTGCAGTGTTGGGATTCGCCAGGCTCTTTAAATAAGCGCTGACTTTTTGCTGCACTTCACCGTGTAAGGTACTGTGCGCATTTAAATCCAACCGGTCCAGGTCGTACATTGGCTGATTCAGCAGGTTGCCAAGCCGCAGTCTGGCTGAGTTGATGCCTTTGCGGCTGTCGGCTTCGTCTTTCGCTTTATTCGCTTGTAGCCGGACAAAGGTCAGCTGTTCGTTCAGTGCTTTATCGCGCAGCGACGCATCGATAATGCCAGCGCGTGCCAGCAGCCGGATATGGCTGTTGGTCAGTTCTTCCAGGTCAGCATGGCCTTGCAGCAGGTAATAAGAAGGCCGGCGCTGCGCAATCATCAGTGACAGCATCTGACGGAAATAACGCGCGCGTTCGGCAGCAGTTTCTGCCTGTTCCGGCTGCGCCAGTAGCGTATTGGCACGGTTAAAATCGGTGCCAAACCAGGCGTATAACGCGTCGCCAACGCCGTGCACTTCGCCATGGCCTGGTGCTGACGATAAAGGAACAGTATTAAGATAATCCTGCACTATTCGGGTGCGTACGCCTTGAGTATTCGGGCCATGCTGATAGGCACGGATAGTACCGGATATGATCTGGATCGCTTTGTCTTCAAAACTTTGGGTCAGACCCATCGGCGAGTGGCGGAATTTTTCAATTTGCGTCGCGAGCGTAGAGCCGCCGGCCGACTGACCGCCAATGGCCAGTACTTTGCCGACCTGACTGACTGCTGCCATCACAAAGCGTGGCCAGTCCATCACCGGGTTGGCTTGTGGCGGAATAGTCAGTAAATTGCGGTTTTCAATAAATAACAAACTATGGGCAACCAGCAGCGGAATTTGCTGCGGGTGCTGGTAGACCCGTTGCGGGTAGTTAAAATCAAAAATCGTTTCATTGCGGCAATCCGCCAGAAATAATCCACTTTGAACTTTTTCACGGTAAGGCGGGAAAAAACCTTGTGCCGCAAATCCTTGCATCGCCGGAGAAAATTCAGCCTGCGCCCGGATGACAAAACCGCGCTCCTGCAGGCGCGCTAATAAATCCGGTAATTTGGTGTAACCGTGACGTTCGTCAAAAGGACCGGCATTGGGATAAATCACCCGGCTGGCAGGCGCATTTTGTAGCTGGTAGGTCAGCGTTTTGGCGTAGTCACTGATAGGTTTTGCGCTGTAATAGGCTGTGCGCATCTCAAAAGCGGCCAACACAGCTAATGCGGTTAACAGCAGCAATAATAACACCGGGATCAGCGAGCGGCGCTGCACCAAGATGGCCGGTTCGGTTAGAGGCGTCGCAGCTGGTTGTTCCCGGTAATTATCAAACTGAATGTTTTCAAGAGGAAGTTGCGGTGACAACGGCTGAGTCCATTTGCTGAGCTGAAAAAACAGCCGCAGATTTTAGCCTGAAGTGCGCTGGATTGCAGCTTAAATTTCCATACGGCTGTGGCTTAGTGTGCCGGTTCAGCCGGGAACGGCGGCAGGTCTTCGCCAAACCAGAATTGCAGATTTTGTCGCAGTTTCTGGTCTTCGCGCAGCCGGTTAATCACGGCATTCACTCTGAGAACCGCCAACTGTCCCCAGTTATTGTCAGGGCAGGCGACGGCACCGGGTAGCAAGTCCTGATACCCGGCGATGGGCAGGAACACCAATTTGCGCTGTGAATGCATAGTATAAAACTTCAGACTGCTGACGTAATCAATAGTCGCGTCAAGCTGCTGTTGACTGAGCATTTGCAGATGAAGCATGGTGGCATCTTTACCGGTATCCAGACTGACGTGATTTGGACTGTGCAACCGATGTTCATCCAGCAGTGGTTGCAATTTGTCATAACGGCGCTGGGATGGAAATCCAAAACGTAATTCACTTTGCAGCAGTTTGGCCAAATCAACCGGATTGCCAAAGCGACGGCTTATCTCATCCACCAGTTCAGGGCGTGTGATAATGCCATGGGGCTGATAATAATGGGTGGGCTTACTGAATAGGCGGCCTTTTTGCACCGCAGGATCGGCAGAGTAAAGGGCACAGGGATAACAAAGGTTCTCTTTAGCATCGATGCGCTGTCTGATGCGGGCCTGCGGTTCAGCCAAAAACTGATGCCGCACATCCGGCAGATACACTTGCAGCCGCTCTACTAACACATCACAAAAACCTGTGCCCTGATCCGGGCCATCCAGAATAAAAAATGGTACTTCAGGATTCATCCCCCACAAAATGCGAAATTGCCGGCTACTGCTTTGCCGGATTTGCAGGATCTGTTGTTCTGGTTGTAATGCTGGTAGTTGTTGTGGTACCTGATGTGTTTCAGGTACTGGAAACGACTCGGGGGCGGCCGACTGCAGCCTGTACAGGTTCAGGCCGAATAACAGCAAAGTTGCAACAAACAACGCCAACAATATTTTCATGCGGGAAACTGCAAAACGAGGGATTTTTGTAGACTAGCACAGTGGCTGGGCAGATCCAGCCACTGTGCCAGTGAAGGCTTAGTCGTGGTGATGGCCACCAGCGCCGTGGGCATGGCCGTGAGGCGTGCGCGCAGGGTGTCGGGCTCGGCGGCCC
>CAMLNG010000208.1 GCA_946481195.1 uncultured Chromatiaceae bacterium | reverse complement strand
CGAGGCCGGTGGCCTGGTCAGCGATTTCGTTGGCGGCAATAACCAGCTGAAAAGCGGTAACGTAGTAGCCGGTAATCCAAAAGTACTGGCTGCGATGTTAAAAGGCATGCGTCCGCATTTGCCTGAATCGCTGATGCGCTGAGCTATTCAGACAAAAACGCCGGCATTTGCCGGCGTTGTTATGTACAGGATGTACGGTACGCCGCAAACGCAGGAGCAGTTTGTGGCGTTTTTCAGTTGATATGTCGCTTAATCCTGCACTACAGGTAAGCCGGCATTGACCCAGGCCGTATAACCGCCTGCCAGACTCAGCACATCGCTGTAGCCCATCTGCTGCAGCGCATCGGCGGCTAAGGCTGAACGGAAACCTCCACCGCAATACAGAATTAAGGTTTGTTGTTTATCCTGCACTTTGCTTTCGATATCGCGTTCGATCACGCCTTTACCGATATGCATCGCTTGCGGTAAATGGCCTTTTTGCCATTCCAGATCTTCCCGCACGTCAATCAGCACACAAGGCGCTTGATGCGCATTGTATTGCTCGATGGTGATTTCGCGCACCCGGCTTTTGGCTGCATCTACCATGGCGAGGAAACCCGTGTTGTGTTGTTTTGTCATTTAGCACTCCTTCAACCAAAACCTTTGTAGCCGCTACGCGATCGCCGGTGAGCTTCAGTACCTTATTGCTTCAATCAGAAAAAAGCCAGTCACGGGACTGGCTTATTTCACTCAGATGGAAGGCGTATCCGCCCCTTCTTTTTCAATCACTGTTGGCATCAAATCTTCACGGCTCGCACCCAAGATCACCGCTAAAGCAGAAGCGATAAAGATCGACGAGTAAGTACCGATCGCGATACCAAACAGCAGTGCAAAGGCAAAACCATTAATCATGGCACCGCCAATGGCATACAACACCATTAGGGTTAAAGCTGTGGTGAAAGACGTCATCGTCGTGCGGCTCAACGTGGTGGTGATCGCTTCATTCACCGCTCCGTCAGTGCTCAGATCACGCACTTTGCGGAACGTTTCGCGGATGCGGTCAAACACGACTATGGTATCGTTGATAGAGTAACCAATCAGCGCCAATACTGCTGCGAGTACCGTCAAATCAAACTCTTTGCCGGTGATGGAGAACACGCCCATCGTAATAATGACGTCGTGTAACAAGGCCGCAACAGCACCGACCGAAAAACGCCATTCAAAACGTGCCGCAACGTACAGCAGAATACCAACCATTGCAGCGAGGACTGCCAGAAAGCCGTCTTCTTTCAGTTCATCACCGACCGCAGAGCCAACCACATCAACCTTTTTCACCGTGACCGGTGTTTCGGCAACTTTATTTACAGCTTCCAGGATTTGCTGGCCAATGACTTTTTGCTCAACCCCTACCCGTGGCGCAATCCGTATCATCACGTCCTGGCTACTACCGAAGTACTGGACTTGCGCATCGTGAAAGCCGCTTTCCCCCAGCGCAGCCCGGACTTTATCCAGGTTCGCCTGTTGGTCAAACTCAACTTCAATCACAGTACCGCCGGTGAAGTCCAGTCCCAGATTCAACCCTTTGGTGAACAGACTGAACAGCGAACCCAGCACCAAAATGGTGGAAAAAATCAGCGCATGCCATTTAAACCGCATAAAGTTCAGCGCATGCTTATAGGTAAAAATCCGTAGCATCTATAACTCCTTAGATTGGCAGCTCAGCACCGCGGCGCTGGCCCCAAACGGCGTTCACGATCAGACGCGTGATCACAACCGCTGTGAAAATTGAAGTCAGGATGCCAAGTGCCAGCGTCACCGCAAAGCCTTTCACCGGACCTGTACCAACGCCAAACAGGATTAACGCCACCAGCAAGGTCGTGATATTGGAGTCAGCAATGGTGGCAAAAGCCCGGTCATAGCCTTCATGGATAGCCTGCATTGCCGAACGTCCATTGCCCAGCTCTTCGCGGATCCGTTCATTAATTAACACGTTGGCGTCAACCGCCATCCCCACAGTCAGCAGAATACCCGCCATCCCCGGCAACGTCAGGGTTGCGCCCGGGATCATCGCAATCATACCGACCAGCAACACCACGTTACAGGCCAACGCAATATTTGCTACCACGCCAAACCATTTGTAGTAAAACACCATAAAACCGACCACAGCCAGCATACCCCAAAGGATTGCGTTCATACCGAGGTCGATATTTTCCTGGCCCAGGCTTGGACCAATGGTACGTTCTTCGACAATCTGGATTGGCGCAATCAGGGCACCGGCGCGCAGTAATACTGCCAGATTCTGTGCCTCACCCGGCGCATCTAGGCCCGTGATGCGGAAGCTACGGCCTAAACGGGCCTGAATAGTGGCAACAGACACCACTTCTTCTTTTTTCTCCAGCAACGATTTACCGTCGGCATCTTTTTTACCTGTCGGTTTGTATTCGATAAATACAGTAGCCATCGCTTTGCCGATGGCATCTTTCGTTGCCAGTGAGAAACTGTTGCCGCCTTTGGCATCCAGATCAATATTGACCTGTGGCCGGCTGTATTCGTCAAAACCAGCATTAGCGCCAACGATGTGGTTACCTGTCAGCATGATGCGTTTTTGCAGCACCACCGGGTTACCGGCACGGTCATAAAACAATTGTGATGCTGGCGGCACACGACCTGCAACGGCACTGACAGCATCGGCAGTTTCATCGACTAAACGGAATTCAAGGGTCGCAGTGGCGCCGAGAATCTCTTTGGCGCGAGCGGTATCCTGCACCCCAGGCAACTGCACAACTATACGCTCAGCGCCCTGACGCTGAACTAAAGGTTCAGCAACACCAATCGCATTCACCCGGTTACGGATAATGGTGATGTTTTGCGCGACAGCGTCTTCACGCAGCGCTTTAACTTTTGCTTCTGAGAAGCTGACGATCAGCGTATTGTCCGGCGCATCGGTGTACACCATGTCACGGTCTTTTTCCGACAATACTTTTTGTGCAGCTTTCACGTCTTCCGGCGTGCGGAAGGTTAAAACAACGGCTTGTTTCGGCAGATCGGCACTGACAGAGCGGTAACGCACTTTCGCTTCACGTAAATCTGAACGGTAGCTCTGGACCAGGTCGTTGACGTTTTTGTCCATCGCGGTTTTCATGTCGATTTCCATCAGGAAATGCACGCCGCCGCGTAAATCCAGACCCAGTTTCATTGGTGCCGCACCAATGCTGTCCATCCAGGCCGGTGTGGCTGGCGCAAGATTCAGTGCAGTGACGAATTTGTCGCCAAGCAGTTGTTCAATAACTTCACGGGCTTTTAACTGGTCTTCAGTCGTCAGGAAACGTGCCAATACCTGACCGTCTTCGAGCACCACACTTTTACTGCTGATTTGCTTGGCAGTCAGCTCAGTATTGATTTTTTCCACGACTTCAGCCGTGACTTCTGCACCACGGGTCGCGTTGATTTGCAGCGATGGGTCGCTGGGGTAAATATTCGGTAAGGCGTAGATGAAACTGACCACCATCACCACTACCACCAGCAGATAACGCCAGATTGAGTTTTGATTTAACACAGTAAATTCCTTCCGGGCTGCTTACAGCGATTTCATCGTGCCTTTCGGCAGTACGGCACTGATAGAGCCCTTTTGCACAGTCACTTCTGTGGTGTCGTTCAGCGCAATCACGACAAAATCTTTGTCTTCAGCGATTTTAGCAATACGGCCAACTAAACCGCCTTGCGTTAACACTTCATCACCTTTGGCCAGCGACGCCATCAGGTTTTTGTGTTCTTTCATCCGTTTGCTTTGTGGACGGAAAATCATGAAGTAAAAAATCAGACCGAAGGCGGCAAGCATAATCACCAGGTCTAAACCACCACCAGGCTGACCTGCTGCTGCAGTTTGCGCTTGTGCATCAGAAATAAAAAAACTCATTGTTATCCCCTTAGTTTTTAAAGCTTAATTTTAAATTTTATTCACTGACCGCCGCAGTGGTTTCAGCGACAGGCACCGGAGCGTCCAACGCTGGTACCGTCAGACCACGACGGGCATAAAAATCGGTCACAAAGGCATCCAGTGTGCCTTGTTCTATCGCATTACGTAACCCTTGCATTAATTTCTGGTAATGGTGCAGGTTATGAATGGTGTTGAGCCGGGCACCCAAAATCTCATTACAACGATCGAGATGATGGAGATATGCCCGCGAATAGTTTTTACAAGTGTAACAGTCGCAATTTTCGTCCAAAGGCGCGATATCGTCTTTGTATTTAGCATTACGGATCTTAATCACACCGTTACTGACGAATAAATGACCATTACGGGCGTTACGGGTTGGCATCACGCAGTCGAACATATCAATACCGCGACGAACACCTTCAACCAAGTCTTCCGGTTTACCCACGCCCATCAGATAACGCGGTTTATGCGCCGGCATTTTGTCTGTGGTGTGATTGAGGATTTTGATCATTTCGTGTTTTGGCTCACCGACCGACAAACCGCCGATGGCGTAGCCGTCAAAGCCGATGTCTTCCAGGCCGTTTAACGACACATCGCGCAGGTTCGGGTACATACCGCCCTGGATGATACCAAACAGTGCGGACGGGTTGTCGCCGTGGGCGTCTTTACTGCGTTTGGCCCAGCGCAGCGACATTTCCATCGACTTTTTCGCTTGCTGTTCCGTTGCCGGATATGGCGTACATTCGTCAAAAATCATCACGATATCTGAGCCTAATTCGCGCTGCACCTGCATTGAACGCTCTGGCGTCAGCTGGATTTTTTCGCCATTCAGCGGCGAACGGAAGGTCACGCCTTCTTCTTTGATTTTGCGTAGTTCACCGAGACTGAACACCTGAAAACCGCCGGAGTCGGTCAGAATTGGTTTGTCCCAGTGCATAAAATCATGCAGATCGCCATGTTTACGGATGATTTCCGTTCCAGGGCGCAGCATCAGGTGAAAGGTATTGCCAAGGCAAATCTGCGCGCCGGTGGCGGCCAGCTCTTCCGGTGTCATGCCTTTGACTGTGCCGTAGGTGCCTACCGGCATAAAAGCAGGTGTATCGACCACGCCACGGGCAAATGTCATACGACCGCGCCGGGCTTTGCCGTCGGTCTTTAATAATTCAAATTTCATCAAAACCTCATTGACCGGAAAAACAGTCCGGCCTTTTTTAAAAACGCCCGATTGTAGCAGAAAGCCACACGGATGTTGACTGTACGACTGAGTGCACCATTTAAAGGATCAGCATCGCATCGCCATACGAATAAAACCGGTATTGCTCTGCGATCGCTTCCTGATAAGCATGCATGATGATATCCCGGCTGCAGAGCGCCGATACCAGCATAATCAACGTCGATTCCGGTAAATGGAAATTGGTGATAAGCCCATCGACTACCGCAAATTCATAACCGGGATAGATGAATATCTGCGTGTCGCCATAATAGGGTTGCAATGGCTGCCCCGCCTTTTTAGCAAATTGGGCCGCCGACTCTAACGAGCGCACTGACGTGGTGCCCACCGCAATCACCCGGTTACCCCGGGTTTTGCAAGCCTCGACCGCAGCCACCACCTCCTGAGGCACTTCGATATATTCGGCGTGCATCTGATGTTCAAGTATATTGTCGACCCGCACCGGCTGGAAAGTACCGGCGCCGACGTGCAGCGTGACAAAAGCAAACTCAACGCCTTTGGCTTTTAATGCCGCCAACAGCGGTTCATCAAAGTGTAAGCCGGCAGTCGGCGCTGCCACCGCACCGGGTTTGGCGTTGTAGACCGTCTGATAACGTTCGCGGTCGCTGGCCGCGTCCGGTCTGTCGATATAGGGAGGTAACGGCATATGGCCGAGCCGCTCCAGCATCTCCAGTACCGGCTCGTCGGATAACAACGTCAGTTCGAATAACTCGCCGTGGCGACAGGTCATTTCGACTTCGGCTTCCTGTTCGAGGATAAGGCGATTGCCGGGTTTTGGCGCTTTACTGGCACGGATATGCGCCAGAAAACGTTTGTCATCGAGCAAGCGCTCGACCAACACTTCCACTTTGCCGCCGGAAGCTTTCTGGCCAAACAGCCGCGCCGGGATCACCCGGGTATTATTAAACACCAGCAGGTCGCCCGGATTGATGGCATCCAGCACCGCCTTAAACTGCGTATGCTCGATAGCACCACTCTGGCGCTGCAGCCTCAACAGCCGGCTGGCAGAACGTTCTGGTTGCGGGAAACGGGCGATAAGCTGCTCAGGCAGCTCAAAAGAAAAATCTGATTTTTGCATAGCAGGTCCGCTTTACTGACAAACACTGGGATTGATGGGCTCGCGCCCGGCCGCACAGTCTACTGATCCGGCCTGAGTTTCTCAATGACCGGCAGCATCGATACGTTTAAAACCTGCTGACAGTGGCTTCAATTTATCGCAGTTCTGAGGCTTTTGGCTTACAGAAATAAAGGCAAATGTCGCGCTGCATAGCGCAAGTGCTGTTCTATAATCGCAGAGAGCGCAGGACGCGCGGTTGCAGCATACAGAAATTACAGGGAGTCGCTATGGATATCTGGTTTAGTCTGATTTTATTCACTGCCAGTCAACTCATTCTGAGCTGGTACAGTTACCAGCTGGCCAGCGAAAAAGGTTATTCTCCCCGACTGTTTGCATTGACCGGCTTGCTGCCGGTTTTTAACCTGTTCGCGCTGATGCTGCTGTTGTTATTACCAGACCGGCGGCTGGCAGAACATACTCTGTATTTCAGTAAACACCGCCAGCGGCCTTAAACCTCAGCACGTCTGGTTGTCAGCGCATTTTTGCTGCAGCACTTC
>CAMLNG010000207.1 GCA_946481195.1 uncultured Chromatiaceae bacterium | reverse complement strand
AGTTCAGACGTGTGCTCTTCCGATCTCAATGCCGGATCATCTGACTGAGCGCCGGCTCCTGTTTCGCCTGAATTTGCGGCTGATGTTCGGCCAGCCAATCTAAGAAAGCTGCGTCACCCAATAAACCGTATTTAATGACTTCTGCCATACCGGCGGCGAATTCACGTGGCGGTAAAGTTTGCAGCATGTCGGTATCAATTAATACCGCCTGCGGCTGATTAAAAGCACCAATCATGTTCTTACCGAGCGGATGGTTCACCGCAGTTTTACCGCCAACTGAGGAGTCGACCTGGGATAATAAAGTGGTCGGAATTTGCAGAAATGCGGTGCCGCGCTGATAACAAGCTGCAACAAAACCAGTCAGATCACCAATCACGCCGCCGCCTAAAGCGACCAGCAACCCATCACGCGGAAATTTTTGTTGCAGTAAAAATGAACAGACCTGTTCAAAAGATGCGAGCGTCTTGTAGGCTTCACCGTCTGGCAGCAGTAATTCTGTCACCTGAGCATGGCCAAACAGAGCCCGGATTTTATCCAGATACAAACCGGCGACCAGTGGATTGGAAATCACTGCCACTTTTTTGTATTGCCACAAGGCTGAAAATTCGGGCTGCTCAGCGGCGCTTTGACACAGCGCCGGAGCAATCAGGATGGGATAACTGCGCAGACCAAGTTGAACCGCAACTTTTTCCATCGCCAGCTCCCTTTCTGTAATTAAAAACCCAGTTGTTCGACGATTTGGTTCGCGACCGCGCGGGCGCTCTGTTCGTCAGTGCGGATAGTGAAATCAGCGATTTCTTCGTACAGTGGATTGCGTTCTGCTGCCAGACGCTCCAGTACATGTTTTGGCGCTTCTTCGGTTTGCAGTAACGGCCGGCGTTTATCGCGCTGGGTACGGGCAACCTGTTTCTCGATAGGAGTTTCCAGATACACCACGATACCGCGGGCGGACAGACGGTTACGGGTTTCGCGGCTCAGCACAGAACCACCACCGGTTGCCAGTACAATGCCCTGCATGCCTGTTAAGTCTTCAATGACGTTTTCTTCACGCACCCGGAAGCCAGCCTCACCTTCGAGATCAAAAACCCAGGCTATGTCTGCGCCAGTGCGACGTTCAATTTCCTGATCCGAATCATAGAATTCAAGGTGCAGCATTTCTGCTAAGTGACGGCCAATGGTACTTTTTCCTGCGCCCATTGGGCCAACGAGGAAGATATTGCGTTTCTCTGCCATATGTCGTAATGCTAATTCAGCTAACTCAAGAGGGTTGATGTCAGGACCAAAAAGCTCCCGTGAAAATTTTAAGCGCTGAATTATGGCAGTATTGGCGCGCCCTTCGCAAGCTAAAATTCAAAAGGGACAGGCTTTTGCCCGTCCCTTTTGCTACCTGACTGCCACTTGTTGCTATTAACGGCTTTCGTTAATGATTTTTGGCGTGACGAAAATCAGCAGCTCTTTTTTCTCGGTTTTATCCAGTGAACGGCGGAACAACACACCAGCGTATGGAATATCACCAAGTACCGGAATTTTTGACACTGTATTGATAGTTTGTTGCTGATAAATACCACCCAGCACTATGGTTTCACCATTGTCGACCAGCACTTGTGTAGTGATACGCTGGGTATCAATAGCCACAGCATTCCCGGTTGGCGTTTGCACCACTTTGCCTTCAGTGTCCTGCGTTACAGTGAGGTCGAGGATAATTTTGTTATCCGGCGTGACCTGTGGCGTGACTTCCAGGCTTAATACCGCCTTTTTGAATTCCACTGTGGTAGCACCGCTGGATGCTGCCTGCACATAAGGAATTTCCACACCCTGCTCAATGCGGGCTTTTTTCTGGTTAGCCGTTGAGATACGCGGCGAGGCCACGATTTCCGCTTTGTTTTCCACTTCAAGCGCCGACAATTCCAGATCAATCAATGTGCCATCACCAAGCTTGGAAATGTGGAAACCGATTTTACCGGCACCATCAGTACTGACCGGTAGATTGACGTTATAACGCTGGTCCAGCGCCGGAATATTGCCTTTGGTCAAAGATTCTGCCGCTGCAGCTGTACCTGACACCGCTTTGTTCAGCTGCTGATCGCTGAAGCCCCAGCGAATGCCTAATTCTTCCGCCACGCTGTCTTTGACCGTCACCATCCGGGATTCAATCAGTACCTGTTTCACCGGTACGTCCAGCCGTTCAACCAAGCGCCGTACGTTTTCGATGGCTTTGGCTGTGTCTTTTAACAGAATCGTATTGGTACGCTCATCCACCGACACATTGCCACGCGGTGATAACAAAGAAGTATCTTTGCCATCCAGCAGCTTGGCTAAATCCGCCGCTTTGGCGTAATTGACCGAAATAAACTCAGAATATAACGCTTCTAATTCTTCGACTTTTTGCCGCGCCTGCAGCTCTTTGGCTTCGCGCTCCGCCAGTTCGTCAGTAGGCGCAACCATCAGAATGTTGCCATCCATGCGTTTATCCAGACCACGCACTTTCAGCACAATATCCAGTGCCTGGTCCCACGGCGTGCCGTCGAGCCGCAAAGTGACATTGCCGCTGACTGAATCGCTGGTCACCAGGTTAAAGCCGTTATAGTCGGCGATGATTTGCAGCACGGTGCGGACCGGGATGTCCTGAAAGTTCAGAGAAATCGCTTTACCTTTGTAATCTTTACCGCCCTGCATAAAGCTGCCGGCGCTGGCGTCTTTCTCCACGCTCAGACTAAAAATGTTATCAACCTGCTGATAAGCAAAAGTAAATGCGGATGTAGGTTCAATCACCAAGCGGGTGATCACGCCGTCTTTAAAGGTTTCGATACCTTTGACTACAGTACCAAAATCCAACACATCCAACTGGTACAGCAAGTCGTCACCGATATCGGTGTTATGAAATTCGACGACAATTTTGCCGAGATTTTCCCGCACATCAACAGCAGCCGAGCTGTCTTTCAGGAATACCAACACCTTGCCTTCACCTTTTTCGCCACGGCGAAAATCGATAGCCTGCACTTTGTTGATGTAAGCATTGGCGTCAGGTTTGGCTTTGCTGACAGAACTGTCACTGACCTGCAGATAAAAGGTATTGCCTTCCATCCGCGTTTTATACAGCTTCAGATGTTCGAGGAACACCGATGTTTTAATGCCTTTTTGCCAGAATTCAGTACGGGCATTTTTCACGCCCGCTTTGTCTATAGTGACATCCGTCAGTTTCTCTTCAAACTCTGCTTCCGGGAAGGTGACTTCAATCCGCGACGGTTCGTTATAAATTTGCACTTCCGGCGCGGTGCCCAGCGCTTCATCAAACACAAATTCAATTTCAGTCTCACCGGTGCTCAGCGGTGAATACCTGACGTCATACAGAAGTGGAGCTGCTGATGCTGAGCCCATACTCAGCAAAGCGCATCCAAGCGCTATCCGGCACCAGGCTGATCGTTGTTTTTTCATATTTTTTAGTTGATCCATATGATGCTCACACCTTATTTGCGCGCTGCGGCATTGGGGTCGGCCATTTGCATTGTGGTCGTCCGCTCTTTCCAGCATCCGGCGCCGTCCGGGATTAATTCAATTAATTCAATCTGGTTAGGATCGACCTGAATGATCCGTCCGTGAAATAAACCAATGTAGTTATTTTTGCTGACTCTATGCAAGGTTTTATCAGCGGCTTCTATCAGTGCCCAGACATCATGACCGTCACCGAGCGTTCCCCGCATTGCCAGATTATCCAAAGCAAATTTTTCCAGCGGCTCTTTTCGCCGCGCCGGGTCTGGGCTCAGACATCCCTGCGATTGTGAGAACTTTTCCTGCACGGCTTCAGGCCGCGGTGCGCTGAACGGGCTGCGGGCGTTGGCTGACTGATAGCTGATGTGTACAAAGGGTTTCGCTTTAGGCAGAGGCGGAATACCCGCAGGCGTATTCGCTTTCACTGATTCCATAAATTGCTGGATATCGGTCAGAGAGTCATTACAACCCTGCAGAAGCGTCAATGCGGCAGTTAGTGCCAAAGCCCGGCCAGTTTGACGACTCATGGCGCCTCCTTATACCGGTACGTTTTGGCGACCACATTAAAAATCAGCCGGTCTTCTTTGTCGGTAGTCACGGAAAAGTCATGCAACGACACAATACGCGGCAGTTTGGCAACTTCGCTGACAAAATTACCGAACTGATGATAATCCCCAACCACATCAATCTGGATCGGCAACTCGGTGTAAAAATCTTTTTCGATTTCCGGCATCCAGTTGATGCGGACAAAAGTCAGACCGGTCGATGTACCGGCATAAGTAATGTCGTCCAATAACCCCGGGGTTTCATGCGTGGCCGGCAACTGCTTCAACAAATAGGAGAAGGTTTCTTCCATTTCTACCATCTGTTTCTTGTACAAATCTAAATTCACAGCGGCGGCATATTTAGCACGATAGGTTTGACGCAGTTCCTGCTCCCGTGCTTCAGCAGCTTGCAGCGCGGTTATTTTTTCATCGACCAGCATAAAATAACTCAGCACCGCGACCAAAATACTGAACACAACAATCAGCATAGACTTGGCAAAAGGTGGCCAGGAGCCAACATTGGCTAAATCAAGATTGTTCAGTTCTTCCAGATTGATATTCAGGCTCATTTGGTGCCTCCGGTCGCAGGCTTCGGCTTGTTGGACGCACCTTGTACTGCCTCAAAGCCTTTGACCATCAGGTGCATTTTGAAATCGCTGAGGAGCTCAGTATCATCTTTACCGGCTTCGATAAATTCCAGTAGTGGCGTCGACAACAATTCAGATGCCTCAACCGCCCTGATCATGTTGGATAAGCGGTTATTGGACTCACTTTTGCCCACTAATAACAATGACGGGCCCTTTTTCTCCAGATTGGTCAGATAGACACCAGCCGGCGTGACTTTGGCGATTTCATCCATAATTTGCGTACCGAGATTCCGGCTGCTCTGCAACTGGGCAATCAGCTCAATCCGCTTTTGCAGATTCTTTTTCTTCTCGTCTAGTTGTTTAATTTCAGCAATCCGTTGGTCGAGAATCGCGATTTCGCCCTGCAGATAATTATTGCGGCCATCCTGCCCTTCAATCATTGAACCGTAGACCGCACTGATGATAAACACCAGCAAAAAACTGCCGACGCAGGCGGCAGTCATTGTGGTCATAAAGCGGGCTTGTTGTTGTTTTTTCTGGGCTTCGCGCCAGGGCAGCAGGTTCAGATATGCCATGTTGAGAAACTCCGCATTGCAAGCCCACAGGCGATCATTAATTGCGGCGCCAATTGCGTCAGTTGCTGCCGGTCCACTGCGGAGCCAACTTCCATATGCTGAAATGGATTCGCCACGACTGTGTGGATGCCTAACTCTTCTGTCAACAGCTTATCAATACCATCGATTAACGCAGTACCACCAGAAATAATCAGGTAATCAATACTTTCGCGACCAGACGTCGTCAGATACATCTGAATACCACGGCGCACCTGCTGCAAAATCATGGTCTGAAATGGCGCCAGTACTTCAAAGGTGTAAGTAGGTGGTAAATCGTTGCTGACCTTAGCCTGCTCTGCTTCTTCGTAAGTTTTACCGTAATAAGAAATGATGCTGCGGGTGTATTGTTCGCCGCCGAACATCTGGTCACGGGTGTAATGGGTTTTGCCACCTTCCAGAATACTCATCAGCGTCATCGTCGCGCCGATATCGACGACTGCAATCAATTTTTCATGCGCGTCTGGTGGTAACTGATGGAAACACAGCTCGGCAGCCCGGCTCAGACAATAGGATTCGACGTCGACCACTTTGGTGGCGAAGTTGCCGGCATCCAATGCAGATACCCGGCTTTGCACACTTTCAGTCCGTGCGGCACTGAGTAACACATTCACTTTGGACGGGTCATTGACGTTTAAATCTAGCTTTTCGAAGTCCATACTGACTTCGCTGAGCGGATAAGGGATCAGGCTGTCCGCTTCCACTTCAATCTGGCTGGCTAATTCATCATCCGACAGGCTGGCATCCATAAAAATCACTTTGGTGATCACAGTAGAACCTGACACAGCAGCAGCGGCAAATTTGATATTTTTTGGGATTTTCTTGCGGATTTTGGCAATAACAGTGCCGACGGCTTCGATGTCCTGAATTTCTCGGTCAGTCATCGAACCTTTAATCATTGGTTCTATTGCCAGGGCTTCTACTTTATAATGCTCGCCATGTTGGCTCAGCAAAATAGCCTTGACGGTATGAGCGCCAATATCGACGCCCAGGATTAATTGATTTTTCGTACGAAACAACCGGTTTATCATAGCGTCCTGCAGCCGTCTCAAACTTATGATTATTATGTTTTCGCCGTGGCGTGCGTTGTTTTTGCACCAGAAACAATGTGCTTCACCAACTACTAATGAATTTATACTAGCAGCCTATTTTGGTAAAGGGCAGCAAAAATTGGGGCTATTCAGTGTCTTGGCTTAAAAAACTTGTCATTATCCTGTTGTCGTGTCTGACCTTAGGTATTCTGAGCGTCGGCATCACTTATCTGTATTTGAAAAATGACCTGCCAAGCGTGGAAACCCTGAAGGATGTGCGGTTACAAACGCCGATGCGGGTATTCAGCCAGGATGGTGAACTTATTTCCCAATTTGGTGAAAAACGCCGGATCCCATTAAAACTCAGCGAAATGCCACCGCTGTTGATTAAAGCCGTACTGGCCACCGAAGACTCGCGTTTTTATGAACATCCGGGCATTGACCTGATTGGTGTGATGCGGGCCGCGTCTGTAGTGGCAACAACCGGCGACTACAGTCAGGGCGCATCGACTATCACGCAACAATTGGCTCGGTTGTTCTTTCTGA
>CAMLNG010000206.1 GCA_946481195.1 uncultured Chromatiaceae bacterium | reverse complement strand
AGTTCAACGACCCGAATGGCCTGTACTCAGTCTGCTTTGCCTGCCAGGTACAATAGAAATTGAACATAGTGTGAAAAAGCCGGTTCAGACCGGCTTTTTTTATGTCCAGGGATGGAGGGTATGGTGAGTCGGGGCTTTCGAAACGCCAGTCTGTTGGCGTTTCGCCTGACGAACGCCATGAGCTCTGCGAATGGTCGGCGTAAATGCAGGTACGTGGTACCCAGAGCTTGTTCGGCGCTGTATTAATGTTCTCAAAAGCAAAAACCCCGCTGTAAGCGGGGTTTTCTGTAATTTGGCGGAGAGAAAGAGATTCGAACTCTTGAAGGGCTACTAACCCTCGCCGGTTTTCAAGACCGGTGCATTAAACCACTCTGCCATCTCTCCGTGGCAGTTATATTAATCAAGACTGCAGAAAATTCAAAGTACTTTTTTATCAATTAACACATTGAATTGATTAAGAGAATATTTTTTAGTCAGCTTGCTGATTTTTTAACTACCTACACCGAAAGATGGAATTTTTTAAGCCACTTATGGTCTTTTCTTCATAGCGGTTAACCAAAGAATTCGTTATTGTACTGCCAACCAATCTAAACATAACCAAGGAGAGTCTATGCAATACCAACCGTCTCAGGTATTGACCGGCCATGACAGTGCCGCAATCAACAAGGTTTTACGTAACACCTATCTACTGTTAGCGATGACACTCACTGGCAGTGCTGTCGCAGCAGGGATTTCGATGGCGTTAGAGCTCAGTGCTATGGCAGGCCTCGGTTTGTCGATACTCGCTTTAATACTGGTGTTTGTCGTGATGAAAACTGCGGATAAAGCTTCGGGCATCGGCTGGGTGTTTTTGTTCACCGCCGTAATGGGCGCTTCGATTGGCCCTATGCTGAACCGTTATGCGGCCCTGCCGAATGGCCCAGAACTGATCATGCAGGCCTTTGGCGCCACCGCTCTGATCTTCTTCAGCTTGTCGGCTTATACCCTCACCAGCAAAAAAGATTTCTCATTTATGGGTAATTTTTTGTTTGTTGGTTTAGTGCTGGCCGTTGTTGCGGGTCTGGCCAATATCTTTTTCCAGGTACCGGCGCTGCATCTGGCCATCAACGCAGTGATTGTGTTGATCATGTCTGGTTTTATCCTGTTCGACACCAGCCGTATCGTGCATGGCGGTGAAACCAATTATATTCGCGCCACTGTAGGACTGTATTTGAACATTTTTAATCTGTTCACAGCATTACTACAGCTGTTAGGTGTGTTCGGCAGCGACGACTAACGACAAGCTGATTCATTTCCTCTAAAATGCCCCACTCAGTGGGGCATTTTTTTTAAACTTATGGCCAGTTTTGTTTTGTATATCCAATCAGATTGTTATGCGAGCCCAGTGCTTGATGATGTACAGCGTTTCGCTGCTGCCGCACTAAAGCTTGGTCATCAGATTGACCATATCTTCTTTTATCAGCAGGCGGTACAGGTTATTTGTCCGGACATTGATTTACCCGCTGACGAAGCTGATTTAGTTGGCAGCTTTTGCGCTTTTGCCGGCATGCACAATATTCCATTATTGTATTGCGCCACGGCTGCTGAAAAACGCGGTTTCACCCATGCCCGCCCCGGCTTTACCCTGGCAGGCCTTGCTGAGTTTGGCATGCGGCTCTCAACCGCCGACAAGCTGGTGCAATTCTGATGCGCCGCTGTGTGATTATCCAGCAACAAACCGCCTGGACGACCAGCGCAGCACGCGAAGCACAGGACCTTTGCCTGGCCCTCGCCGCAGCAGAGCTTGAGGTGACAGTGTTGTACCGCGGCGTCGCTGTAACACAATTGCTGCCGCTAACAAAGCCCTTGGTTGTCAAAGACTTTACCGTTACACAAAAACTGTTTGCGCTGTATGACATCGCATCAGTCGCAGTGTGTCGGCAGGCAATGGCCGATTTGTCACTGACCACCGCGCAGCTGCGTATCGAAGTTGAAATGCTGGACGCTGCCGGACAGCGCGCCTTGCTGGATCAGGCTGACTTTGTCGTGGTGATTTAAATGCGATTATTCCAAATACATCAGGCAAACATGCCGGCATTACTTACTCTGGTAGAGCCAGAAGACATGCTATTGCTGCGTCGCGACGCCGTTTATCTGTTGTTACGCCAATCCAATTGGCCCTGTCAGGTCAGCGTATTGCAGAAGGATTTACAACAACGTGGGATTTCCTGCCCATCATCCGTCAGCGTAATCGACGACACGCAATGGGTTGAGCTGACACTTCAGGCGTCGCAGGTGATTACATGTTCGGATTAAGTACAGAATTTCAGCATATCACTCTGGATAAACACGGCTATCTGGCTGATTTAACTCTGTGGACTGAAGCTTTAGCCCTCGAGTTTGCTAGGCTGGAACACATCAGCATGACACCAGCGCATTGGGAAGTCGTTTGGTTTGTCCGTGAGTTTTATCAGGAGTACAACACCTCACCGGCAGTGCGAATTCTGGTGAAGGCGATGGCGGAAAAACTCGGCGCGGAAAAAGGTAATAGTAAGTATCTGTTTTTGCTCTTTCCGGACGGCCCGGCGAAACAGGCAACCCGTATTGCAGGTTTACCTAAACCGGCAAAGTGCTTATAGCACCTGCGTTATCCGTCGCTTGCCGCAGTGCAAAACACCTTTTAATGCGCACTGTTTTTGTAAATCATCCAGCCGGCTTCGAAGCTGATATAAAGCACGATGCCAACAATGGCCAAAGTGATCAGCCAATAGACAGTGCGCAAAAATACCTTCACCGGACTGGTTCTGGTGCGTTTTATAGCAACTTTTTTGGTGATGCCTGGATTTCTGTGCTCGGTTGGAGTTGGTTTTTGCGGGGTCACAGTCATAACATACTCATTTGGATCAGTCATACCGGCGGCGATGCCGCCGGTATGATGGAGGCTTAAGCCAGAACGGTTTTACCAGCCATATAAGGTTGTAACACGGCTGGAATTGCAATGCTGCCATCAGCTTGCTGGAAGTTCTCCAGAATGGCAACTAAAGTACGCCCAACCGCAAGGCCTGAACCATTCAGCGTATGCAGCAACTCAGGTTTTTTACCTTCTTCCGGCCGGAAACGTGCCTGCATCCGACGCGCCTGGAAATCGCCCATGTTGCTGCATGACGAAATTTCCCGATAGGTATTTTGCGCCGGCAACCAGACTTCTAAATCATAGGTTTTGCACGAACCAAAGCCCATATCACCGGTACATAACAGCATCACCCGATATGGCAAGCCCAGCAGCTGCAGCACTTTTTCGGCATGGCCGGTCAGTTCTTCCAAAGCAGCCATCGATTGTGACGGATGGACCAGTTGCACCAGCTCAACTTTATCAAATTGGTGTTGACGAATAAGACCACGGGTGTCACGGCCATAAGAGCCGGCTTCACTGCGGAAACACGGTGTATGGGCGGTCATTTTCACCGGCAGTTCTGCCAGTTCAAAAATACGGTCACGCGCCAGATTCGTTACAGGTACTTCAGCCGTTGGGATCAGGCTCATGCCGACGCCTTCTTCAGTCGCAGGCTGGGTATGGAACAAATCAGCGCCGAATTTTGGCAGCTGGCCCGTGCCGTACAGCGAATCCTTGTTGACCAGATATGGCACATACATTTCGGTATAACCATGCTGCTCAGTGTGTAAATCGAGCATAAACTGCGTCAGCGCACGATGCAGCCTTGCAATTTGCCCTTTCATCACCACAAAACGCGAGCCGGCAATTTTGACCGCACTTTCAAAATCGAGGCCTTTGTCTAAGGCTTCGCCGAGTGCCACGTGATCTTTGACGTCAAAACTGTATTGCGCTGGTGTGCCAACCCGGCGGATCTCAACGTTACCAGTTTCATCATTACCAACCGGCACTGATAAATCCGGTAAATTTGGAATTGTGGCTGCAATACCGTCAAGTTCAGCCAGAACGGCATCCAGTTGGATTTTGGCTTTGTCGAGCTCAGCACCTAAGCCATCTACTTCTGCCAATAACGGCGCAATGTCTTCACCCCGAGCTTTAGCCTGACCTATGGCTTTTGATTTGCTATTACGCTGATTCTGTAGTTCCTGCGTTGCGACCTGTAATTCGCGACGCTGCTCTTCCAGAGCGCTGATTTTCGCTACGTCCAGTACAAAACCCCGGGTGGCCTGACGAGCCGCTGTTTCCGCCAGTTCGGCGCGTAAATATTTGCTATCTAACATGTCTGCTTACTTCAAAGTCCCAAGCTTGATACCAAGCCAGGTCAGGGTTAAACACAACACCAGGTTGGCCAGCACATTCAGCGTCGCTTTGACAAAAGCGCCCTGCTGCAGCATCAACACAGTGTCCATAGAAAAGGTGGAAAAGGTGGTAAACGCACCCAAAATCCCGATACCGATAAAAATCCGCCACGGATTTGGCGCCAGTTGTTCAGTCAGGATCAGACCATACAACAGACCGATAATAAAAGACCCGAGAATATTAACCAGCAAAGTGCCAAAAGGAAATGCCCGGCCGAAAAGATGTAACATCGCATCGCTGAGGGCAAAACGTAAACAAGCGCCAATAGCACCGCCAACGGCAATGGCTGCATAGTTAATCCACATCAGGCTTGTCCTCCTGGGCGGCAGCCCCGGCATCAAGACTACGCAGATATCGTAATTTCTCTGCCAGCTGACGTTCCAGCCCACGGTCTGTCGGCTGGTAAAACTGTAAATGCTGCATTTCTGGCGGCAAATAAGTCATACCTGCGGCATAGGCACCAGGTTCATCATGCGCATAACGATAGCCTTCACCATAGCCCAGTTCTTTGAGCAAACCGGTGGCCGCGTTGCGAAGCTGTATCGGCACTTCAAATGCCGGCTGTTCTCGGACAAAAGCGCGCATCTGGTTAAAAGCGCTGTAAAGCGCATTACTCTTTGGCGCCAAAGCACAATACACAGCGGCCTGCGCTATGGCTCTTTCTCCTTCCGCCGGTCCAACCCGCTGAAAAGTATCAAAAGCAGTCAGTGCCAGCGACAAAGCTCTTGGATCCGCATTGCCAATATCTTCCGAAGCAATCGCCAATAATCGCCTTGCGACATAAAGAGCGTCACCGCCGCCTTCGAGAATACGGCAATACCAGTACAAAGCAGCGTCTGGCTTAGAGCCGCGCACCGATTTATGAAAGGCAGAAATCAAGTCATAATACAACTCACCCTGATTATCAAAACCAGGCAGCTGGCGTTCAACCAGCTGTTTTAATAAAAGGGTATCAATATTGCCATCAATGCTGCTCTGCGCGGCAAGTTCCAGCAAATTTAACATTTTGCGGGCATCACCGTCGGCCAGCTGCAATAACAACTCGGTTGCGTGAGGGGCCAGCACAACTGGGAACTGCTGATTCAATGTTTCGTCTGCTAAGGCGCGTTGCAGCAACTGACGTAAATCATCATTGCTGATTTTGCGCAGTACACAAACGCGGGCGCGCGATAACAACGCATTATTCAGCGCAAAAGACGGGTTTTCAGTGGTCGCGCCAATAAAAATAATGGTGCCATCTTCGATATGCGGTAAAAAGGCATCCTGCTGACTTTTGTTAAAGCGGTGCACTTCGTCAACAAATAACAGCGTACGCTGCCCCTGTTGTAAACGGTTTGAGGCGCGCTCAATAGCCTCCCGGATCTCTTTAATACCGGCAGTAACCGCGGAAATTTTTTCAATCGCAGCTGCAGTGTTGCCGGCAATCAGTTCGGCCAGACTGGTTTTGCCGGTGCCTGGCGGCCCCCAAAAAATCAGCGAATTCAGCTGGCCAGCTTCGATGGCACGACGCAGCGGCGTGCCGGGGCCAAGTAAATGTTGTTGGCCGACATAGTCCTGCAGGTTTTTCGGCCTTAACCGTGCTGCCAGCGGCCGCACGTCAGGGGCAAAACTAAATGACAGATTACTCACTTGCCGCGTAAATCAACGATATCAACGCCATTGGGCGGGCTGAATTTAAATTGAGCACTGTCGATGCTGACATTACTTTGCATGGCAATAAATTCAAAACTGCTGGTCTGCCCGTCCTGACTGGCTACAGCCATTTTAGCAAGGCCCACACCGGAAAATTGCAGAGTCAGCTTTTGCACCGGATTGTTTTTATCCTTTGGCGTAATGACAAAAGTTTCACCCTGTCCGCTGACATCATAAAGTGCCCATAACTTAGCGTCGCTGGAAGTCAGCAACACAAAAGGTGTTTTGTCGACTTCTTTCGCCGCGTCATAGACTTTCAGCTCTTCCAGCGTTTCGTCGTAATGCCATAATGTCCGGCCATCGCCAATGAGCAAATTCGGCGTTGGGCTGATCGTCTCAAAACGAAATAAGGCTGGTTGCTTCAGGCTCAGATAACCTTCACCGCTTTGAACCTGTTTATTCGTTGCGTCAGTCACTGTTTGTTGGAAGCTGGCCTGATAACTATTGAGGCGAGCAAGTTTGTACTTGAGTTGCTCTGCGGCTGTTTCAGCTGCACTGACCACACCTGAACACACAGCTGCCAGCAGCAAACCCGTTAACGTAAAAACATGTTTCATTTAAAACCCTTTTGGCGGAGGCGGAGCTAAAACTTCACGGTTGCCATTGTGGCCCGGACCACTGACAATCCCAACTTGTTCCATGGTTTCGACCAGACGCGCGGCTCTGTTGTAACCGATACGGAAACGACGCTGCACACCTGATACCGAGGCTTTACGGCTTTCTGTGACAAAGGCCACAGCCTGATCAAACAACGGATCCGCTTCAGCATCATCTTCTTCCAAGGTCTCGCCCGGCAACAGATTCTCTTCGTTGGTCTCACCGGACAGAATTTC
>CAMLNG010000205.1 GCA_946481195.1 uncultured Chromatiaceae bacterium | reverse complement strand
AAGTTCCTGGCGGATAAACTGGCCAAATTGCTCGTCGCCAACCCGGGTCAGCATGGAAGCTTTTAAACCAAGCCGCGCTGCACCAAAGGCGATATTGCAGGATGAGCCGCCGAGCGATTTGGCAAAAGAGCTGATGTCCTGCAGCCGGTCGCCAATCTGCTGGCCGTACAAATCGACCGAGGCACGGCCTAAGCAAATCACGTCGAGCTTTTTGTCTGAAACTAATGCTGTCACCCGCTGACTCCTGTTGTGTAAATCGCAATGCCGCGCTGCATTTCAGTCGCGTTGCTGTCGGCCGCGTTGCTGGTTTAGATAGCGCCTTGCTACCGGTGGCCAGTTGTCGAAAATGTCGTCAGATTAGAATGAAAATTCTATCAGATCAACTATTGGAATAAATATTTTATTGAAGTACACTCCATTGCAGTGACATTTTTTGGCGGGCGGCAAGCGCCACGCCAGCACCACAGGTAATGACGACAACAGCATGAGAACAGCCCGGCAACAGTCCCAGTTAGAGCAGCAAATCAGCAGCCGTTTCGCCGAACTCAGCGATCGGCTGCAGGTCATCGGCCGTTATTTACTGGATAACCCGCAAACAGTGGCGCTTGGTACTGCCGCCTCTATTGCGCAGGCTGCCGGTGTGCACGCCTCTGCACTGGTGCGTTTTGCCAATGCCTTTGGTTTTACCGGCTTTTCTGATCTGCAGCAGCTTTACAAAACGCAGCTGTTGCAAAGCCAGGCCAATTACCAGCAGCGTATTGCGCTGGTGCAGCAAGATCACTCAGTGCCGGCCGACAGCGCTGGCCTGAATTACCTGCAACAAATCAGCAGCGCCAATCGGCAGGCGCTGGACCAGCTATGCCAAACCATAGACGCCACCGCCTTATCGACTGCCAGCAGCATGCTGGCCAAAGCGCGGCTGATTCATTTACAAGGCGCGCGCCGGGCTTTTCCGGTGGTGAGCTACGCCAGTTATCTGTTGGGTAACACTGGTCTTGCCGTGCATTTATTCGATGGCACCGGTTATATGCAGCAATCTGCGCTGAATCTGCTCGGCGCCGACGATGTGTTGCTGGCCGTCAGCTTTGCGCCTTATGCCACAGAAACCCAAACCGTGGTGCAACGCGCCAAAGCGGTTGGCTGCAAAGTGCTGCTTATTACCGACAGCCGGGTCAGCCCGTTGTATCAGCTGGCGGACCATGCACTACTGGTGCGCGAAGCCGAATTACATGCCTTTCGTTCATTAAGCGCCAGTATGAGCCTGGTGCAAGCGTTGGTGCTGGGGCTCATTCATGATCACTTAGGCCAAGAGCAGCAGGGCCATGAGCAGCAGACAGCTGAGCAAACCAACGCGCAAAGCAGCAAACCGGAGCAACCTAATGTCTGACGCAACCCCATCTTTGCACCGCAAACCAACAGCGCCGGACGCTGCAGGTTTTATTCAGCGCGTAACCCCACAAAACGCCGGCTGGCAATATGTTGGTTTTGAAGCAGCACAGCTTAAAGCGGGTGCTAAGTTGGCTGTCGCCAGCGACAACAGCACTGAGCTTTGTGTCGTCATTTTAAGCGGCATCGTTAGCCTCGACTGTGGCGACCAGCAGTTTCTGCAGGTCGGCCAACGTATGTCGGTATTTGACGGCACTGCGCCTTATGCCTTGTACGTGCCGTCTGGGCTCGCGCTGGAAATTTTCGCCGACACTGACGCCGAAATCGCTTTATGCCGCGCTCCTGCATCAGCCAACCAATATCCGCTGCGGCTGATAAAACCCGACGACTGCACCCGCGAAACCCGCGGGCAGGGCACTAATACCCGGCTGGTGTGTAATATCCTGCTCGGTAACTTACCGGCAGAGCGGCTGCTTATTACTGAAGTCATCACGCCGCCGGGCCACTGGTCAAGTTATCCGCCGCATAAACATGACGCCGACATGCTGCCGGTCGAAAGTGCGCTGGAAGAAACCTATTACCACAAACTCAATCCGCAGCAGGGGTTTGCCTTTCAGCGCGTCTATACCGACGACCGCAGTCTGGATGAAACCATCTGTGTGGAGCACAACAGCTTAGTGCTGGTGCCGCGCGGTTATCACCCGGTTGGCGCACCGCACGGCTACGAGCTGTATTACCTCAATGTGATGGCTGGCCCGACGCGGCAGTGGGTGTTTAAAAACGACCCGCAACACGAATGGATCATCAAAAAATGATCACCGCAGCCGGTATCCTGCAACTCATTTTGTCAGTGCCGGCCCGGCTCGCGCGCCGAGTCGCGCACAATCAGTTCGCAGGTCAGCAAATCGGCTTCCGGGCTTTTTGGACTTTCGTCCGGCAAGCCCTGCAATTTGCGAATCAGTTTATAAGCCGCCCGATAACCAATCGCCGTGATTGGTTGGCGCATCGTCGTCAGGTTCGGCCAGACCTTGGTCGAGAGCGCAATATCGTCGATGCCAACCACCGAAATATCGTCCGGCACTTTGAGGCCGCGGCTGTGCGCACCATAGAGTACACCAACTGCCATCTCGTCGTTGGATGCCAGAATCGCGGTCGGGCGCGGCGTTTTGTTCAAAAGCACTGCCGCTGCATCGACGCCGGACTGAAAAGTGTAATAACCCTGCACCAGCAGTTTTTCCGGAAATTTCAGACCGGCTTCGGCGTAAGCCTGACGAAAACCGGCCTCGCAGCGTTGACTGGAGCCCTGATCCGGGTGGCCCAGCACAAAACCAATGTCTTTATGTTTAAGCCTGAGCAAATAGCGCGTCAGTTCATAAGCCGCCTGTTGGTTATCAAAACCAACGCTGTCGCCAAGCGTCGCGTCCGGTGCACCAATACGCACGTAAGCGACCTTGCGGCGGTTCAGCATGTCGAGCAATTCTTTTTTGTCACTGAGCGGCGGCACCAAAATCAGGCCATCGGCCAGGGTGTTATCGATAAAGCTCTCGATTTCATCAACCAGGCCAGGCGAGCGGTAGCTACAGTCGTACAAAAACAGTCCCATATTGGATTCACTGCAATATTGCAGCACGCCTTTTTGCAGTTTTTGCAGATAACCGGGGCTTGGGTTGTCGGCCAACAGCGCAATAAACAAAGAGCGGTTTTTTGCCAGTGCCATGCCAAGCGGGTTGCGTTTAAAACCGGTGGCCTGAATGACGGCCATCACTTTGTCGCGGGTTTCCACCGACACATTGGCTTCATTGTTAATGACGCGGGAAACCGTTTTTTTCGACACACCGGCCTGACGGGCCACATCGTTAATGGTGACAGCAGACATAACAGCAATAACCTCCGATTAGCTGCCGCATAGCAGCGAATACCCTGCGCGCCTGCTGCAACAACTGCAGAAAAAGAAGGGCAAAAATGCGCAGGAAAGAGTCAGGTATAAAGCATATTGACACCGGTGTCAATGTGTCGGCAAGCTATGGTTTACTGTTGCCGTGTTACGATTTTTAGCGAGACATTTTGTAAGAGAATCAATGGCTGTAGCGCCAGAACATGTTTGAACAGGAGTCTGAAGTGGAAACTGCACAACAATCGGCCGCTGCGCTGGTGTTGTCCTGTGCCGCCTTGTTAAGTGGCCAGCATCACAGTACAGCATTACAAACGGCATTGGTTTATCCTGCGCTGGCAGATTTTGCCCGTGGCCTTCACAAAGAGCTGATATTGTCAGCCACAGCGCTGGAGCAGGGGACTCAGTCAATTGGTAGCTTGTTAAGCCAGGGCTCGGCCCGGTTGCAACCTTTGCTGAGCGCGACGGCGGCACGGCTGGAACAGCAGCAGTCGGTTGAGTATCTGAGTTTTGCCAGTGCCTGCTGGCTGCGTTACAGCATGGGCTTTGATGGCAAAGGCGACACGCTGGTTGTTGAAGACTTTTTAGCGCAGCAACTCATGCAAAACCGCTTAGAACGTTGGGACCATATCGACGAGCTGATGGCCGGTTATCTGGCAATTGATGCTTTATTTCCGCAAGCTTTGGCAGCCAAGCCGGCTTTTACTGAGCGTCTGGCCTACTGGCTTTGTGTCATTCTGGCCAACGGCATGGGTACAGCACTGCAAATTCTGGCGATTGAATGCCGCGACTACAGCGCGCGTGATTTCAGTACTTTCGCTACTGTGGCTAATAAGAGGACACCGGCATGATCAAAGTGACCGTTTGGAATGAATGCCGTCATGAAAAAGAAGACGCCGATGTGCAGGAAGTGTATCCGGAAACCATCGGTGGCTGTATCGTTGATAACCTCAAACCTTATGGCTTTGATTTAACGCTGAGCACACTGGATGACCCGCAGCAGGGCTGGCCGGATGCGCTAATTGAAAGCACCGAAGTCGCCATCTGGTGGGGCCATCGTTATCACGACGAATTAAGCGACGCCCTGATTGACAAGCTGCAGGCGCGGGTGCTGGCCGGTATGGGCCTCATCGTGTTGCACAGTGGTCATCACGCCAAACTATTTAAACGCCTGATGGGCACCAGCTGTAACCTGAGCTGGCGCGAAGCTGAAGGCGGTGAGCGCGAGCGCGTCTGGTGCTTAAAACCCTCACATCCCATTGCTTACAACATTCCGCCTTATCTGGAACTGCCGCAATCAGAAATGTACGGCGAGCCTTTTGATATCCCGGAGCCGGACGAGCTGATTTTTAACTCCTGGTATCAGGGCGGCGAAGTGCTCAGAAGTGGTTGTACTTTCCAGCGTGGTCGTGGCCGCATTTTCTTTTTTGCGCCGGGGCACGAGACATTTCCGATTTACCGTGACGAACACATTATTCAAATTCTGGCCAACGCCATCGCCTGGGCACATCAACCGCACCAAAGCGGCTGGAACCTCGGCAACTGGGGCCGGCCCATCCCGCTCGAGGCCGGTGCGCCGAAGCAAACTTACTACAAAAAACCACGTAAGCTGATGCTGGCCGAAAAAGCGGAAAAAGCGAAGAAATAATCATCTCCGGGTAAAAGTAGCGAGAACAGCAAACCATTCGCTGGTTTGCTGTTTATACTGCAAAAGGAACAGGAGGTGTGCCAATGACAGGGAAATATGCCGTAAGGCTGTTATTGTGGTGGTCGGCGTTGCTGCCAGCAGCGCTACAAGCCTGTGGCCTTCGCGTTGTCACTGAAGATTTACCGCCTTATCAGGTGGTGCAGCAGCAAAAAGTAGTGGCGGGATCTGCTTATTTGCAGGTTGAAGCAATTCTGCAGGCCGCCGGTTTGCCTTGTCGCACTGAAGTGCTGCCCTGGGCCCGGGCTTTTGATCTGGCCCGCACTCAGCCTAATACTCTGGTGTATTCGATAGCGCGGCTGCCCGCCCGCGAAAACTTGTTTATCTGGCTGGCACCGCTGATCAACGCCGAATATCGTTATTATTCAGCTGATAGCACTGTGATAGAACAAATTCAGCAAGGTAAATTACCGACCGAATTTACCGCAGTAGCGGTCGCTGGCAGCATGATGGACAGCACTTTGCAGCAGCTTGGCTTTGTGCCGGACCAGAATCTGATTTTGGTCAAAGATGTGAATGCCCAGTGGAAAATTCTGCAGATGAACCGCGCCCAGCTGACGCTGGCGTTTGAACCGGATTTTCAGGCGCTGAACGATGGCAAAGTGCGGCAAACACAGTTTTATGCCTCACGCCAGATAGTCCGACAAATTCAGCTGTATCTGGCCGCCCATCCGCACACAGATCCACAGCTGTTGCAGCAATTAAAAACTGCAGTAGAGCAGCTGGCACAACAAGGCTTGCCGGTGAATACGCCGGTGCATTGAAATGCTGACTATAATCGCCAAAGGTCAGTGAAAATCTGCTTTGCCTGATAACCGGCAGGCCGCAGTCTGAACAGGTGCACCACGAATGACAAAATCTGAGCTATTGGGTTTGCTGTTGCTGCTGACGTGGCCCTTGTCGGCACAACAACCAGAGCGTCCGGCCAAAATGACTTTCTCTTATGTCGACCATCCGGCAATGGTCAATTTTATTATCCCGGTTATTCGCGACGCTTATCAAAAACTTGGCATAGAAACCGATTTTATAGCCCAGCCGTCGAACCGCAATTTGATGCTGGTCGAAAAAAATGTCGTGGATGGGGATGTCGGTTATATGCGCATAGTGCTGGACGGTTATGCCAATATCATCAGCATAGAACCGCCTTTGGTATCAGGCATTTACACCTTGTTGTGTCAGCCAAAGCTGCCTTGTGAGCCGTCGGTGCTGTCTGATCCGGAGCAAACAATTGTCACTACTTCAGTGTCCAAACATGGCCTGGAAAAAGGCTATCGTGTGGCCATCCGCAGCCAGTTTTATGTAGTGAATGACCTGGCGATGATCCCCAAATTTGTCAGCAGCGGGCGATTTAATTACGCCATTTATCCGTCAACCGCCACTGAGCTGAAGCTGTTAAATCCGGCGGAACTGCGTTACGTGACGCTGTTTGACGCCAATCTGTACCATGTGCTGCATAAAAAATATGCCTTTATGGCCAAGGATATCAGTGCGGCGTTAAAGCAAAGTCTGGCGGAGCGGAAAAAGCGGTAGGCCCGGCTGAACAACCGGGCATATTTTACTGCGGTCCTGGTTTAAAGCGTCACCGGCACGCCATGCTGGCTGGCGGATAACTTAATTGCATCCCACAGCTGCGCCATGCGCAGGCCTTGTAATACGTCGGATGGGTTAGCGATTTCACCGCTGCGGGTTTGCATAAAGACGTTCATCAGATTGTTGGCGGCTTCCTGTTCTTTGCGCACCACATTGCCCTGGGCATCTTCAATTTCCATCCAGCGGCCCCAGGCGCAGATGCGCACTATGGCGGTTGGGAAATAACATTCAATGCGTGACACACAGCGGATAGCGCGGCCGCTGGCGT
>CAMLNG010000204.1 GCA_946481195.1 uncultured Chromatiaceae bacterium | reverse complement strand
CTTCCTCAGCATCCACGTCGGTTGACGGTGGCTTACGGCCATTGGCAACCAGGTAATTCTTTGCACTGTTTACAGCTATCCGGTACAACCAGGTATAAAACGCACTGTCACCACGAAAACCAGGTAAAGCCCGGTACGCTTTGATGAAGGCTTCTTGCGCTACATCTGCAACATCGCCGTGATTAGAGACATACCTTGAGATTAAGTTCGCTAATCTGTGCTGATATTTTCTGACCAGCAGGTTAAAAGCAGCTTTATCCCCTTGTTGTACCCGTTGGACGATCTGCCAATCCAATTCTTGCTCGCTCATCTGGGAGCCGTTCCCCTGTCTCAATACTGCTTAAAATTGTCACTGGCTCTTCTCAAGCGTAATCACTCAGATGAAGGGCGGCGGAAAAAGTTCGGTTTCACCGATAAAAAAGTTACAATAAAATGATCGCCATGCTGTTTTCCGGCATAAAAAGGCGTTTTTCGTTCAGATCATTTGCAGGTTGCTGGCCGTGCGAACGGTAGCGACATCTCAGCAGATCTGGTTAAGATCCTGTTTTTTGTCGGGTAAGTGTATCGCATGCATCATCAAAAAGAACATCGCTGTGACGTTTTAATTGTCGGCAGTGGCGCAGCGGGATTAAGTCTGGCGCTGCAGCTTGCCCAGGATTTAAACGTGATAGTGCTGAGTAAAGGCCCGCTGCGCGAAGGTTCAACTTTGTACGCACAGGGCGGCATAGCAGCAGTGTTTGATGAAAACGACAGCATCGCCTCCCATGTCAACGACACGTTGATCGCAGGCGCAGGCCTTTGCGAAGACGCTGCAGTACAATTTACCGCCGAGAACGCCAAATCGGCGATGGAATGGCTGATTGCCCAAGGCGTGCCTTTTGATCAGTACCGCGATGACGACGGCGTGCTGAAATACCACCTGACCCGAGAAGGCGGCCACAGCCACCGGCGCATTTTGCACGCCGCAGACGCGACAGGCCGCGCCGTGCAAATCACCTTGGTCGACCAGGTGCGCCGCCACCCGAATATCCGCCTGCTGGAAAATTACAACGCCATTGACCTCATCACCGACCAGAAACTGGGCATCGAGGGTAATCAGTGTCACGGCGCTTATGTCTGGAACCGGGATAACGAACAGGTCGAAGTGATTGCCGCCCGTTTTGTCGCGCTTGCGACCGGCGGCGCCAGTAAAGTATACCTGTATACGTCAAATCCGGATGTCGCCTCCGGCGATGGCATTGCCATGGCCTGGCGCGCCGGCTGCCGGGTTGCCAATATGGAATTTAATCAGTTTCACCCGACCAGTCTGTATCATCCGGATGCGCAGAACTATCTCATCACTGAAGCGATGCGAGGTGAAGGTGCTTATCTGAAACGCCCTGATGGCACACGCTTTATGCCGGACTTTGATGAGCGGGCTGAACTGGCCCCCCGTGATATCGTCGCGCGCGCCATCGACTTTGAGATGAAACGCTTAGGGGTGGCCTGTGTCTACCTCGACATCAGTCACCAGCCAAAAGACTTTATCCTCGAACATTTTCCGACCATATACGCCAAATGTTTAAGTGTCGGTATCGATATCACCAAACAGCCGATCCCGGTGGTGCCTGCTGCGCATTACACCTGCGGCGGCGTGATGACCAATCTCAATGGCCAGACCGACATCTCAAATCTTTATGCGATTGGTGAAGTCGCATATACCGGCCTGCATGGCGCCAACCGGATGGCAAGTAATTCGCTGCTGGAATGCGTAGTGTTCGCTCAAAGTGCAGCGCGGCATATTCTGCAGCAGTGGCCTGCATCAAAGCCAACACCGGCGCTGCCGGCCTGGGATGAGAGCCGGGTCAGTAATTCGGATGAAGAAGTGGTGATCACGCATAACTGGCATGAACTCAGAATGTTTATGTGGGATTTTGTCGGCATAGTCCGTACCACCAAACGGCTGGAACGGGCGCTGCACCGCGTAGAGCTGCTGCAGCGCGAAATTCAGGAGTATTACCGGCATTTCAGGGTCAGCAATAACTTACTGGAGCTGCGCAATCTGACCATGGTGGCGGAATTGATTATTAAAAGCGCGATGCAACGTAAAGAAAGTCGTGGCCTGCATTACACGCTGGATTATCCACAGCAGGCCGAGCATAGCAAACCGACTATTCTGCAGCCGGGACATGACTGAGATATTGTCCTGAAACCCAAACAGCAAAAAGCCGGATTTAAATTCCGGCTTTTTTGTAGCTCAATGCACCTTCACGCATCAGCTCAGGCTGTTGCTGCCGGTTTCTTGCGGTATTTAATAATCAGCATCACCACATAAATCTGCAGCGCTGCGGTTGCCAGCTGACCGAGAATAGACTGCAGTTCAAAGTACTTCTCCGCATAAATGTACAAACTGATATTCCCCAGCGCAAAAGCAGCCCAGGTTAACGCCGGCACACCAGCAGACTCTTTGGTGCGCAGCAAATGCACTAACTGCATCAAAGTGGCGACCGGGAAAATAATCGCCGGAATATAACCGACTAATTCAACAAAACTCATGAGAATTTCCTGTTTCTGAAAATAACGGCAGGCTGCTGTGACTGTGGTTTAGCTGAACCACTGCATCAAACCGGTTGGACCTGCGGGTTGTTGCCAGCGCAGTTGCTGAATATGGCGCGCCAGCGCCCGGACATCCGAGTCTGCCAGCGCATCCTGGAACAGCCAGCATCGTTTTATCTGGCCCTCAGCACTACGCCAATGTAACCAGAATCCCAGCCAGCACGACTGGCACTCGGGCAATAACTCAGCCTGTTGTAAGGATAACTGTTGCTCTGGCGAAGTATTCGCCGAATCTACCCTATCGCTGCGTAATTGCAAGCCGGAGCTGAAACTTAATACCCATCCGTGCTGAGCTGGTTGTGTAGCGACAAAACAAGAATAAAACACGGGTAGCCAACAACATTGCAGCCACCAGGGGACAGTGGCTGCGGCACAACCGGCGCTGATTAGCGCCAGCACCACCAAACCACAGAGCAGCCGGCGTGGCCAGACAGAATGCCCGACGCAAAGCGTCCGGCATTGCATTTGTTACACCCGCACCCGGTTCAGGATCACCTGAACCAGCGCTTGCAGTTGCGGGTCCTGCGACTGGGCGTGGCCCATAAACCAGGCAAATAAATCCGGGTCGTCGCAGGCCAGCAGGCGTTCAAAAATGTGTTTTTCCGGCTCAGTCAGCGCGTCGTAACCATGTTCAACAAAAGGCGCCAGCAGTACATCCAGCTCCAGCATACCGCGACGGCAGGCCCAGCGTAATTTCGGTTTGGTCATTAATGCAGTCATAACATTCCTGTTGCTACAGCCTGAAACGGCGATGCAGATAAGGGCTAAATTCTAACAAAAAAATCGGTTTGGGGTTGTGCTTTTACCGGCTACACCCAATGATCAGGCTAGTGTAAATAGTTTCAGTCGGGAGCCCTCCGCTGTTATGCAAAGTTTCTGGATGAGTGCTGAGCAACTGGCTCAGCTGTCAAATAATCTGTCTTCCGCTTTTGTCAGCCCCTTGCCGGCCTTTCAGCTGTTAAAAATCAGTGGTGCTGACCAACAAAAATTTCTGCAGGGTCAGGTCACCTGTGATGTGACGCAAGTCAGCAGCGAACATTTCCTGCGCGGCGCCCACTGCGACGCCAAAGGCAAAATGTGGGGTACTTTCCACTTGCTGCAGGCGGGCGACGATTTATTATGGCTGGCGTTTCGTGACGAACTGCAGGCGTCGCTGGCGCAGTTGAAAAAATACGGTGTTTTTTCTAAAGTCAGTTTCACTGAAGTACAAGACCAATATGCAGTCTTTGGTATCGGCGGTGCAGACAGCGCCGCTTTGCTAAGTCAGCTTGGTTATCCGCAACCTGCCATCGGCCAGCAACAGGCGGTTGAAGGTGGATACTTACTGGGCCTTGCAGCCGATCACTTTGTGTTGATTCTTGCTATCGAGCAAGCCAAAACCCTGTGGCAACAACAACAAGCGCTGATGGCCGCCCCAACCCGCTGGCTGGCGCAACATATTGCACACGGTATGCCTTACCTGGAACAGCCACTGCTCGGTGAATATGTGCCGCAGCAGCTCAATCTGCAGGCATTAGATGCCATTAGCTTCACCAAAGGCTGTTATATGGGCCAGGAAATGGTCGCGCGGATGAAGTACCTTGGCAAAAATAAAAGAGCCATGTACCTGCTGCAGGCTGAAACTGAACATACACCGGTCGCTGGCAGCGATATCGAACTGCAGCTGGAACAAAACTGGCGCCGCAGCGGTGTGGTGGTTAATGCGGTGAATATTCAGGGCCAACTGCAACTGCTGGCCGTATTACCGAACGATATCAGCGCAACCGACCATTTCCGGCTGGCGACAGAGCCAGATGTCGGCTTACAATTACAACCTTTACCTTATTCCATCACTCCCTGAGGTCCTCATGACTATTCAACACAATAAAGTCGTCGCCATGCACTACAGCGTCAGCGATGCCAACGGCAACGAACTCGACAGCTCCTTTGGCGCCGAACCTTTAGTGTTTATCCACGGCACCGGCTCACTGATCAGCGGTCTCGAAAAGGTGCTGACCGGTAAACAAGCCGGCGACAAGTTCACTGTCGCTATCGCTGCGGCAGATGCCTACGGCGAACGTCATGACGAACTGACTCAGGCGGTACCGCGTAATTTGTTCGAAGGCATGGAAGTTGAAGTTGGTATGCGTTTTCGCGCGGCCGGTCCGGATGGTCATGAGCAATCTGTCATCGTGCTGGATGTCACTGACGAAGAAGTGGTGGTCGACGGCAATCACCCGCTGTCTGGCATTGACCTGACGTTTGATATCGAAGTGTTGTTAGTGCGTGACGCCACCGCTGACGAGTTGGCGCATGGCCATGCACACGGTATCGATGGCCACTCAGGTCACGACCATTAATACGACCCGGCTGCCGGTTCACCGGCAGCCGCCTCTCTTCTCTGATTGCTGCCCGCCCCCGCTTGGTCTGACCAGAAAAAGCTGATATAAATCTGTTATCTATTTTTCCGGATCACACTGATGTCCGAGCCCTATCGCTACCAGCCTAAGTTAACGCCAGCGCCAACGAACTTAGTTGATAAAACCGGCCGTCTGCAACAAGGCCTGTTTGATGGCGCAGTCGCCAATTTAAATCTGCCGGCATTTCGCCTGCATTCAGTGCTGGATCATCCGGTCGGCCGGTTGCAGCAACATTTTGCCTATAAACAGTTCCAGTTTGTCTGTGTCAGTGGTCCGGGCTGGCTGCTGGCAGTGGCCATTGCTGACGTGCGTTATGTTTGCTCCGGTTTTGCGTACTTGTATCGACAGGGCAAACCCACGCGGGAATTTGCCTTACTGGCGCCGCTGGGCTTTGGCTGTCTGACCAGCGACTCGCCACAGCAGGGCGTAGCGAAAATGGGCAAAGGCACAAAGCACTGGCAAATTCAGAGTGCCGCCAGCGGCTGGACTTTGACCGTCCAGGCCCCCGGATTAGTGGCAGAAGTGCAACTTGATTTTGACCAGCAACAGCCGCTGGCTCTGGCCGCACCAACCGGTTACAACGGCTGGACTTATACCGAGAAAAACAATGCACTTCGCGTCAGCGGCAGTTTACTGTTAGATGGCCAGCCGCTGGACCTGACGAAAGCCCGTGGCGGTATCGATTTCTCCGCAGGTTTTATGCGCCGCGAAACCAGCTGGCGCTGGAGCTCCATCAATACTTTACTGGACGGGGTGCCGTTTGGCCTGAATCTGGCTTGTGGCGTCAATGAAACCGGGCTTTGTGAAAACGCATTGTGGTATGACGGCAACATTCAGCACTTAAGCCCGGCCCGCTTTGAATTTGATCGTGGTCAAACCACGCCATGGCGCATCAGCACATTATGTGGCGAAGTGGATTTGACCTTCCAAAGCGATTTCTGCCGGCAGGAAAAACTTCAGCTCGGTTTACTTGCCAGTAATTTCCGTCAGTATGTCGGGTTTTACAGTGGTACCCTGCGGTTAAACGATGGCCGGGTCCTGCAGCTGCAGCATTGTCTGGGGCTGGCAGAAGATCACTATGCCAAGTGGTAAGACGCTGCCAGAATTTATGCCCTTTGCCGGCTGACCGGCAACAACAGTTGCGGGCGACTAAACCAGAGAAAACAAGGAGTTAAAATGAATCACATCAAGCGTTTACTGGGTGCGGGTCTGGTCTTAGGCGCACTTGTCGCCTGCTCCCCCAAAGAAGTCGGTGATGTCAGCCTTGGGCTTTTTACCACCAAAGATATTAAAATCCAGACCTTTAACGACCCGGCGATCCCCGGCGTTACCTGCCATATCAGCCATGTTGAAGCGGATTTGTCATTGGCAGATCCGTCCGATATGTCGATCGCCTGCCGTCAGACCGGTGAAATTACTGCCGCGATGCTGAGCAAAATCGACAAATCCAAATCCGGTGAAGTGATTTTCACTGCATCCAAAAGCATTTTGTTTAAGCACCTGAAAATCAGGCGAATTTTTGATGCAGATAACAGAACTTTGGTGTATTTATCGTATTCAACCAAAGAGAGCGCCGGCAGTGACAAACACTCACTGACCACAGTACCGCTGTGGGGCAGTCAGGCCTGGCAGGAACTGGAAGCGCAGCAGCAGGCTGCCAAAGCGGGTAAATAAGCCTAGCTCCAGAGTTCCGCAGGCAACAAATCACCGGCAGCTGTTCAGCGATTTTTGCACAGTCATTGGCGCAAAAAAGCAACCCGCCAATTGGCGGGTTGCTTTTATCTGGAGCGGTTTAAAGCTTGCGGATATTATCCGCCGCATCACGGTCAATCAGCTTAATCAGCGGGTCGATACCAAT
>CAMLNG010000203.1 GCA_946481195.1 uncultured Chromatiaceae bacterium | reverse complement strand
AAAACTCAGTGTGTTGCCACCAGTCCAGCACTGTGATCATTTCGCTTGGCACACCAAAACGGCGTAAATGCGCATCGACGCCAAGCGGCACAATAAAACGCCGGGTTTTGCTGATTAATGCGCGCACGGCCTGTTTATCCAGATGATCATAATGATCATGTGAGATCAACACAGCGCTTAATTGTGGCAACTCATCCAGTTGCAGCGGCAAGGCATGAAAGCGTTTTGGCCCGAGCCACTGCAGTGGTGACGCGCGTTTACTGAATACCGGATCAAGTAACAGGTATTGACCATCGAGGCGCAGCAACACGGAGCTGTGACTGATCTTCAACAGCATGTCATGGCTGCCGGATAAGTCGGCTGCTTGCACCGGAATGGGCTGGTGCGGTGTTTTATCTGCCACTTTTTGCGTCAGATAGCGCCAGATAATTTGTCCAAGCGCAGCGCTGCCATCTTGTGTCTGCGCTGTATTGCGAAATTTGCGGCGCGCTGGTGTTGCTGCAGCGTCAGGACGGAAAAAAACACAAGTTTTATTAGCGATACTCATCAGAGGCTCCTGCTGCTGGCGGTTTAACATTAAAAGTAAACTACACGGTGTAGTTTAGTGCTAAAGTAGCAAAAGTAAACTGCTTAGTGTAATATTTTCTGCAATAGTGTCAGGTAATAGCCAGTTGCAGTTGTGGTAATAGCGTTGAAAAGAGGGGCGTGATGGAACCTGTAGGTCGTTCAGCACAAAAACGTCAGGCGGTAATAAATGCTGCTTTGGCCGAATTTAAAGACAAAGGTTTTGTCGGCGCCAGCATGGACGCCATTGCCGAGCGCGCGCAAGTGTCCAAACGCACTGTGTATAACCACTTTGCCAGCAAAGAGTTGTTGTTTAACGAAGTGACCGGCTCGTTCTGGGTACAAACCAAACAAGCGGCCAGCTTACGGTTTGATGCCAGTCGCCCTGTGCAGGAGCAGTTACTGCAAATCGCCCGCTCGGTTTGGACTGTTTATCAAAGTGAGACCTTGATTGAACAAGCGCGCATAGTTCTTGCTGAACTTATCCGTCAGCCGGAATTGGTGGAACAGGCCTTAGCGCAGGTGAACGACCAGGAATGTGGTTTGCTGCCGTTTTTACATCAGGCGGTGGCGGCCGGTGTTTTACAAATCCCGGATATCAAAATTGCTGAAACCCAGTTCTGGGGATTGATGAAGAGTTTCGCCTTCTGGCCGGCGGTGTTCCGTTTTCATGATTATTCGGCGCAGGCGGAGCAGGTGCTGCACAGCAATGTGCAGATGTTTGTCCGGCAATATTTACCCGGCTGAAAACTGTTTTCAGGGTTCCAGGCTCAGCATCGGGTTTGGCGTCGCAGCAGTAAGGTCCGGCAATCTAAACTGGGCCTGCAGCTGCTGAAATAACGCCGGTCGATATTGCTGCAGCCGTTTTAATCGCGACAAGTGCGACGGGCGCAATCTTTCGGTTTCCTGCAGTATATAAAACAGCGCCGGATGCAGTTGTTGCTGCAGGTAACTGGCATCTAAAGCCAAATCCAGCGCGTCCGGGCCTAATGGATTTTGTTGCAAGGGTACTTTGGCGTTGATCAACAAACTGACTGTTTCTGCGCTGTCGGCAAAGGCCAGCGGGTATAAATTGCGGCCTTTGGTATCGGTGATGCCCAGGTCAAAACCGTTTTGCTGCATGACCTGCCAGTGTTTAGTGCCCTCATAAGTTAGTAGGTTCTCAAGCGAGCTGACCGTCAGGCCATTTGGCCAGTGTTTTGCCCACTGCGGTTGCATCGTCAATACCAGCAGTAAATCAGCAGCTTGCCTGGGGCTTGGATTGTCTGCAATAGCTTTGACAAATTCAGCTTCGGTGCTGGGAATATCACCATAGGATGTCGTTGTTTCTGTATCCTGTTGCTGCCAGTAAAACGCCAATAATGCTGGGTCTGACTGATGTAGGCGCTGTGGTAATTCGCCGACGCTATGTTGTTGCGTTAGCTTGTCCAGCAGGTTGACAACTTCACTTTCCGACCACAAACCTTGCGCGCTTAATACAGCATCCTGTTCGGCAAGGCAGGCTGTTTTGATTTGTTGCTGCTGTAGATCTAGTTGTTGATAGTGCCTGAGTAACGATCGAAGAGGCTCAGACGCAGTCAGGCTTTGCAGCGGTAACAGCTGCTGGGCCTGGGCAAGATTAATGAGGTCTTCGTCGTAGCTGATAAATCTTGGTTCAACCACAGCAGATACCTGCAGAAAAGCTTTGCCGTTTTTCGTTGTGTTGAGTTCCCCATGCAGCGGATACCCGAGATTTTGCAGGAATTGAATAGTCGCCTGTTGACGTTGTCTGCGCTTAGCCTCGTCCCAGCCTTTTTGCCGCCATCGACTGCTAAACGCAAGATCCATCGCACTGAACAGCCCATCCTGACGGCTTGGCAGCACTTGATAACGTGCGAGCAGTGGTAGCAAGTCGTCTCTGAAGTGATACACTGCCAGATCGGCCAGGTTCAACAGGTTGTGCCGGCTTTGCAGATCATCTGTTTGTTGCAGTAGCTGTTCTAACTGTCGGGTGTTGAGGAGTTCACCCAGCAGCATACTGTAATCTCGTGGTGAAAAACGCAGGCCAGTCAAAGCCTCGTCAAATTGATGTTGTCTCAGTGCCAGTAACAGTAAGGTGGTTTTTGGCTGAAAATCATCCAACCGGCCTGAAGGTTCCAGATAAGTAAGTTCGATTTCAGGAGCGCGACGCAGATATTCAATTTTCTCAGCCGGTGCAAACCGTTTTAAACCGTCGAAAAAATCACTGTATGCTTTTTGTTGAAACACATGCTTTATCAAACTGCCTTCATAGCGGCTCAGCGCATCCAGCAATTCAAACTGCAGTTCAGCCTGGCGCTGGCTAGGTGATTTGTTCTGCGTGGGGCGGTCGCGCAGCATCAGCAATAACTGCTCAGGGCTGTCGCCTTGTTGCAGTCGCTGATACAAATACTGCCGGATGGCTTCACGCTCTGGCGTTTTGTGCCAGTCCTGATCTTGCAGCACTTGCTGGCAGGCGGCGGGTTGTTTTGGTGGTTTGGCATCTGCAGCTGCTGTTTTGTCGCTGTCGATGGTCGAAGCGCCGCTCGATTGTTGCTGGGATGGTGTTTGATAGGGAGTCGGCATCGTCTGGCTGGGCTGGTGCCACAACCACCAACCCAGCAATATCACAGCAACGCCAATCAGTATCAGCGGACGCTTGAGCATTTAGTTTTTAATAAAAGTTTCAAACACGCTGCTGTAATCTTTGCGATAAGCCTGCGCCATCGCATCACTTAAGGTGTCGTGATAAAAACCATAGAGTTCACGCGCCTGATGCGCGATGTTCGTACCTTCGCCGCCTTGGCGGGCCAGCGAATTCACCACATGTGACAGGCTCTTTTCCACCGTCTGTAAGTCCCGTTGCTCGGCTTCCATCAGCAAGCTGATTTCGGTCAGGGCCTTGTAGATATCTTTCAGCTGTTCGATATGTTCTTTATGCACGTCGATGGAAAAGTCGGTGCTGTGAATACGGAATTTCAGTTCGACGTCCAAATCAATAGTACCGGCAGTTTCCAGTAATACATTGCGGATGTCGGCATTGATATATTCGTAGCGCTTCAGCAGGCGTTTTTTACTCAGTGCGGTGTTGCCGTCCAGATGCAGCAACGCGAAGTTAGTAAAACAATATTCGTCAGTTTTACTTTTGATTAAAAAGAAGATTTTCTCGCCTGTTTCGTGCTTGATATAATCGTCGGCTTCAACTTTGTGGTAGTTTTCCGGGCTGATCACCCGGCCAATATCACTTAATCCCAATGCTTCTGAGGCTATTTTACCAAACATAACTTGCTCCTTGTCTTTATTCTGGAAACGAGAGACTGAGGTTCAGAGCTTATCAAGGGCTTACATGTGCTGCAACACACAAAATGTTAACAACCATGTCGGGCAATTAGCGCACGGCACACTGAAGTGAGGCAGGCAAAAACTGGGAGAGGACAGGGCTTGAGGCAGCTGTTTTTAGGCGAGCTGCCTCATCTGGCGTTATTGCTGATGCCGGGCTTTTAACACATCAATCACATCGTTGAGCTGCAAGTCCTGCGAGCGCAGCAATACCAGCAGGTGAAAGATTAAATCGGCGGCTTCGTTTTTCAGCTCTTCGCGATCACCGGCCATGGCTGCTAAAGCGGACTCTACGCCTTCTTCACCCACTTTTTGCGCGATGCGTTTCACGCCGCGGGCAAACAGGCTGGCAGTGTAGCTGGACTTGGGATCTGCATGCTGGCGGCTGGCGATCACGCTTTCCAAATCAGTTAAAAAACTTAACGCCGGCGCATTGCTGTTCGCATCATGCCAGCAGGTTTCAGTGCCGACATGGCAAGTCGGTCCGTCCGGTAACGCCAAAGCGAGCAGGCTGTCACGGTCACAGTCGGCAGTTAAACTTTGCAGCTGCAAAAAATGGCCTGAGCTTTCGCCTTTGGTCCAAAGCCGGTTTTTACTGCGACTAAAAAAGGTCACCCGGCCTGTTTGCAGTGTCACTGTCAGAGCTTCGCTGTTGGCAAAACCCTGCATCAGTACTTTGCCGGATACAGCATGCTGCACTATCAATGGCAGTAAACCGTCAGCGGGCCATTTCAGCTGTTCCAGTTGATCGGGCAGCGGCGCATTCGCATCTAACACAAAACTCATGGCCGGATCTCCACCTTGGCAGCAATTAAGGCTGATTTTAAATCTGGGATAGCAATAATGCCTTTATGAAACACCGAGGCTGCGAGCGCGCCATCGACGTCGGCGTCGCGAAACACGTCGATAAAATGCTGCACCGCGCCGGCGCCGCCGGAAGCTATCAACGGCACCTGGCAATACTGGCGCACTAGGGACAACTGCGCTAAATCATAGCCCTGGCGCACACCGTCCTGATTCATGCAATTCAGTACAATTTCACCGGCGCCACGGCGCTGCACTTCTTCCACCCAATCGAGCAACAACCAGCGTGTTTTCTGGCTGCGGGATTCATCGCCGGTATATTGATACACCTGATATTGACCCGTGGTGGCATCAAAATAGCTGTCGATGCCAACCACCACGCATTGTTGACCAAAGGCGGCATTCAGCTCGCTAATCAGTTCCGGACGCGCCAGCGCCGGGCTATTGACGGAGATTTTGTCCGCACCCAGTTCAAGAATTTTACCGGCGTCGGCTACCGATTTAATGCCGCCGGCGACACAAAACGGGATGTCGATCACTTCGGCAATTTTACGTACCCAGCTTTTGTCGACAACGCGGCCGTCGCTGGAGGCGGTGATATCGTAAAACACCAACTCATCAGCACCTTCTTCTGCGTAGCGGGCGGCGAGTGGCACTATGTCACCAATGATTTCATGGTTGCGAAATTGCACGCCCTTCACGACGACGCCATCGCGTACATCCAGACAAGGAATTAACCGTTTTGCCAGCATGCGATCGCCTCCTCAATACTGAATTTGCCTTCCAGCAAAGCGCGACCGAGGATCACGCCGGCGACGGGCGACGGCTTGCCGGCTTGACTGCGCAAGCTGCGGATATGGTCTAAGTGGCCAACACCGCCGGACGCTTGCCAGGCGATGCTGGGATACTTCGCGGCAAGTTCGTGATACAGCCCAACGTTTGGCCCTTGTAAAGTGCCATCACGACTGATGTCAGTGCAAAGCACGTGGCGCGCGCCTGCGTCCAGCATGCCATCCAGCACCTGTTCCAGCGTGATACCTGAGGCTTTGATCCAGCCGTGGCTCGGCAGGGTTTTTTCGCCTTGTTCGTTAATGGATACGTCCAGCGCCAGCACAATGCGTTCGCCGCCGTATTGCCTGAGCCACTGCTGCACCAAAGCGCTTTCGCGAATCGCCAGCGATCCAATCACCACACGGCTGGCGCCGGCTTCTAACAAAGTGACTAAATCGGCTTCGCTGCGCACACCACCGCCCACCTGGACCGGTAACGGGCTTTGTTGCATCAGTTCGCGTAGCAACGCAGTCTGGCGTTTGCTGGCATCTTTGGCGCCGGATAAATCCACCAGATGTAACACACCAGCGCCGGCTGCGGCATAGCGGTCACGTAGCTCAAACGGCGTTTGGGTGTAGTGAGTGGTCTGGTCATAACTGCCCTGATACAGGCGCACCGTCTGACCATCAATTAAATCTATTGCCGGGATTATCATTGTTGTTCCTGTGCTCAGTCTGGCGCACGCAGTGATTGCGCGTCCAGCTGTATGAAATTCTGTAAAAGGCGGGCGCCGACTTTGCCGGAGCGCTCCGGGTGAAACTGCATACCGAGAAAATTACGCCGGCCAATCACTGCTGCAAACTTGCTGCCGTAGTCACAGCTGGCGAGCATATAAGGCGAAGGTTGCACCGCGAAACTATGCACAAAGTAGACATAATCTGCTGCTGTGATGCCCTGTAGCAGTGGATGCGCAGGGCTTTCTACCTGCAGCGTATTCCAGCCCATATGCGGTAAACGCAGGCCTTTTGCTTCAAGCGGTGCCACCTGACCCGGAATTAACCCCAGGCACTCTACATCGCCCTCAGCCGAGTGTTCGGTCAGCAGCTGCATACCGAGGCAAATGCCGAGCACCGGTTGCGTCAGTTGCTGTAAGGTGCTGCGCAGGCCTTTGGCGTCGATATTGGCCATCGCTTGTTTGGCCGTGCCTACGCCAGGAATAATCACTTTGTCTGCGGCGCGGATAAATGCCTGATCTGCGCTAATCTGCACCTCAGCCCCCAGGCGCTGCAGTGCGCAGAACACTGAGGTGATATTGGCGCAGCCGGTATCGACAATCACCAGCTGCGGTTTGTTTGCTTGCAAAGTCATGTCAGAGCACACCTTTACTGCTTGGCAGCGCATCGCCGGATTTCAAAATGGCTTGA
>CAMLNG010000202.1 GCA_946481195.1 uncultured Chromatiaceae bacterium | reverse complement strand
ACGGAGAAAGCGCGCTCTGCATCGCCAATCTGGTACAAGGCATACAGATAAAAAGCCGCGGCATGGTTATACACAGAACCATTTTCAGCGGAGCCCGGGAATTTTTGCGTGACCCGGCCAACATCGTCGCGCATCGCGGTATAAGCCGGTGCCAGCATTTGCACGCCATACGGGGTTTGCAGCTGTGCATCCACCGCCTGCAATAACGCTTGTTGCTGCGCCGGGCTCGCCGCGCCGCTTAACAACGCCCAGCTTTGTGGATTGAGGTAAATCCTCCCTTCGGGGTCTTTGCTGATGCCAAATACCACGTTGTCGTCAGTGATACCACGGCCATACCACTGACCATCCCACAAATGTTGATTCACGGCCTGATTAAAGGCGGCTGCTTTTGCGCGGTAATCGTCCGCCAGAGCCGTTTCGCCTTGAGTTTCAATGAGTTCAGCCCAGGTATTCAGCGCATATGCCGCCGCCAGACTGAGCCAGCCCGACACACCACGGCCTTTGTAGCCAACCATATTCATCGGGTCGCACCAGTCGCCCTGCTCAATGTAACTCAAACAGCGCTCATCTTTTTTCTGCCAGAGCCAATGCATAGCGCGGTGCAGATGTTCGCGTACTGTGGTTGTGCCGGCAGCCGTTTCTTTATAGCCAACTTGCTCGTCCAGCACCGACCAGTCGTTGGTTTCATCAAGATAAGCGCGCAAAAACAACGGTAACCAGACGCATTGGTCGGTATGCGGCACCTGGTTGATATATTTCAGCTGTGCATCCGGATGCAGCAAAATGCCGTCCGGCATTTCGCCACTCTGATGCTGCTGCGACAGCGCCGTCAGCAGCGCCTGCCGCGCGGTGTGAGGTGCCAGATAGGCCATGCCCATATTGTCCTGCAGGTAGTTGCGCGTCTGCGGATCTGTAGTGAGCCGGTTCACTTCGCCATGGTAATACACCTGGCGCGGCAGCCACTGATTAACAAAATTATCCAGGCCCACATCTGGTGTACGGATCTGAATGGCCGGTGTGATAGCGTCCATGTGCGCCTGACTTTGCGCAATAGCCGCAGCAAAACCATCGGTCTCAGACGCGCCAAAAAACCGCTGGCGAATTGCGGCGATTTCAGCCAGATCTTTGGCCGGCCCAAACACAAAACGGAAGTGTTCATTGGCGCCGGCAGCGAGCGCGACATCGTACTGCACTGCACAAGCCGGCGTTTCATAATCAGCATTGCCGTTTGCCAGCCGCCCGGCGCTGACACCAGCCGGCGCAGCCAGACCGCCTTCACCTTCAAACTGCTGCTGGTTGGCTTCCCACGCCAGCGGCGCGCGCTCTGCCAGTAAAAAGGTCTGATCTTTAAAGTCTTTTTGTTTGAAATAATCCGGATATTTCTGGTACGGCGTCACGCTGCTACAGACCACCGCCTGTAAATCGGCTTCATAACGGCCACCCTGATTCATCCAGGACATATAGCCAACCGGAAAATACGGGTACAGGCTAAGCCGGCGCGTGGCAGTGCCTAAGTTTCGCACCCGCAGCTGCCAAAGTTCCAGCGGCGCATCCGGTGCCAGAGCCAACCGCCACTCCAGCCGCAGGTCCGCGCTCAGTTCCAGCTGCCAGCAGATGTCGGCACTGCCGGCGGAAAACACGAATTTTGCCGGCTGACGGCGCACCGGTTCATAAGGTACCGACCACAGCTCGCCGCTGTCCTGGTCTTTGACATAAACAAAACGGCCCGGATGATGGGCGTAATACGGCTGCTCCGGCTGCATAAAAGTTTTGGCTTCCAGATTCGGCGCATGGGCATATTTGGCCGGTTCCGGCTGCATAAACTGGGCTGTGGCATAACCGCGGCAGTTCAGCTGGATCATCATGGTTGGGTTCCACAAAAACGCGGCGGCCTGCGGCATGGCGATGGCGCTGAACAGTTGATAACGCTGCCCTGTAGCGTCCGGATTCATCAAAGGCATCAGGTTTTACTCCCGGAAAATTCGGTATCAGAAAGATTTTTGTCATCGGCAGCTGCACGGCGTGTTGCCAGCTCTTGTTGCAGGGCATGAACCTGGGCCTCAGACAACGGATAACACCACATCACCGCCGCCGCCAGCAGCGCGACAATGCCGGGGATCACTGACATCAGCCACAAAATGCCTTGTTGCGAACCGGCATTCTGCTCCGCGTTAGCGACATACCCGAGCAGCGCCAGCACCCAGCCGATGCTGGCAGACGCCAGCGCGCCACCGAGCTTTTGCGAAAAAGTCGCGGCGGAAAAAGTCATCGCAGTGGCGCGCCGGCCGGTGCGCCATTCGTTGTAATCGGCGCTGTCGGCGTACATGGAAAATGCCAGCGGTGACTTAGGTCCCAGCACAAAACCAATCGCCAGATTAAGCGCAAACACCAAGGTGATATTGTCCGGCGGCACAAAATACAGCGCCAGCGACATCAGGCCCGCCAGGCTCATCAGCAACATCATCAGGGTTTTCTTTGGCAAAAAGCGCGTCATCAGCGGGGTTGATGCGGCCCCCAATGCTAAGGCCAGCATGTAACTCGACAAAAACTCGCCGACCAGCTGCGGCTGCTGCAGATAATATTTGAAGTAGTACACCGCGCTGCTGGCGCGCATCGTGATCGTGATCATGATCACCAGCGCCAGGCAAAACAGCACCAGCCAGGGTTTGTTGCCGGCCAAATCCCGGATGTCCTGCCAGACCGGTGTCGGCACAGTACTGACCGGCTGAATGCGTTCGCGGGTCGTGGCAAAAGTGACGAGAAACAGCAGCGCCGCCGCCAGACCAAACAACCCCATGGTCAGCTGCCAGCCAAGCACGTCATCGCCTTGCCCCAACAAAGGCACCAGTTTAGGTGTCAGATAAGTCACTAAAATGCCACCGGTAAAACCACCGATAAAACGGAAACTGACCAGCGTGGTGCGGTCCTGACTGTTGGCAGTGATGACGCCGGAGAGCGCTGAATACGGAATATTAATGCCGGTATAAATCAACATCAGCAGGCTGTAAGTGGCATAGGCCCAGATTAATTTGCCGTCGGCGTCGAGATCCGGCGTGGTGTAAGTCAGCACACCGGCGCCCGCCAGCGGTAACGCCAGCCACAACAGATAAGGCCGGAACTTACCAAAACGCGTGCGGGTACGGTCGGCGATAGCGCCCATCATCGGGTCGGTAAAAGCATCAATGATTTTGGTGATCAACATCATAGTGCCGGCGGCAGCAGCAGAGATGCCAAACACGTCAGTATAAAAAATCAGTAAAAAGGCCGAGATATTGGCCCAGTAGAAGTTAAAGCCAATGTCGCCGACGCCATAGCCGGCTTTTTCGCCAAGTCCAAGCCGTTGAGCAACCGGGCCGCCAGCCTGTGCTGCCACCGTGCTGCTGATGTTTGTGGTATTTGTCATGCTGCTAACCCTGTATCATCCGGCACGGTCAATTCGCCGGTTTTGTGTTAGCGCTATCAGCGGTCAGCTGCAACGCCTGAAAGATGCTTTTAACTTGTTGCTCCAATGGCAACCGCAAGTCCAGCCATAACACGTCCGGCTCCAATACCGGCACCTGCATTGTCGCCAGCTGACTATGCAGCATAGATTCCGGCATAAAATGCGCCTTACGGCCGCGTAACCGCGCCGCCAGCACGTCGGCCGGGCCATGCAAATACACAAATAACGGCGCTGCGGCCGCCGCGCGGATTTGCGCCCGTTGCTGCTGGATCAGCCCCGAGTAACTCAGTACTGTTGGCAGGCCTTGGGCCTGTTGTTGCTGTAGCGCCTGACACAACAAACCGACCCAGTGCTGGCGTAGTTCCGGCGTCAGCGGCTGGCCAGATGCCATCATTTGCTTGGCAGTGGCGGAATGAAAATCGTCGCCTTCCAGATAAGTCCAGCCCAGCGCGTCCGCGCAATGCCGCGCCAGTGTGGATTTGCCGCTGCCGGCCACGCCCATCAGAATTAACGTCTGCGGTTTGTGGCCACCGGCATCCGGGGTCGCACCAGAAGTTGGGTCTGTCATCTGTTCAGGGGTGCTTGACGCTGTTGATTCGTCAGCTGCGGTATCACGCGGCATCTGCCTGTCCTTTTTTTACTGGTATCCGGGAATAAAGAAATCGCTTACAACAATGTGCAGACAGCTTAATTCAGACAAAATGTTAGCGCAACCATTTTGACCTCAATGCTGCTTTTCCGTTAAGGTGAGCCGAATATTTTATTGGTGCCGCAGATGCCGGCACCATCAGCAGCAAAGCGCGCGGGACTCCGTCGATGAATCGTAAACCCAATTTAAAAGATGTGGCTGAACTGGCCGGTGTCAGCGCTATCACCGTATCTCGGGTGCTGACCACGCCGGAAAAAGTCTCAGACAAACTGCGGCAGAAAATTGAACAGGCGATCCACGAATTGGGTTATATCCGCAACCATGCCGCCAGCGCGCTGGCTTCCAACCGCTCCGGTGTGCTGGCGGTGATCATCCCGTCCTTGTCCAATATCGTGTTTAACGAAGTACTGCAGGGCATTTACAGCGCGGTGAAACCACACCAGTTGCAGGTTATTCTCGGTGATTGCCATTATTCGCCGCTGGAAGAAGAAAAACTGATCGCCACTTTGTTAAGCCAGGCGCCGGAAGGCGTGATCCTGACCGGCACCGATCAGACCGATTATGCGCGTAAACTGCTGCAAAATGCCGGCATTCCGGTGGTCCAGCTGATGGAACTGACCGACCAGCCGATTGATATCAACATCGGTTTTTCTCATCTGGACGCCGGCATGGCGATGACCCAACATCTGCTGGCACGCGGTTATCGCCGCATTGGCTTTCTCGGCGCCCGGATGGATCCGCGCACGCAACAACGCCTGGCTGGCTTTAAGCGCGCAATAGAAGACTGGAACCTGGCACAGGCCCGTGAGTCTCAGGCGCTGTGTCAGCAGTTTGTCGTCACTACCGGCCAATCGTCATCGATTAAACTCGGTGGCCAGTTGCTGCAGGCGGTGATGGCCGAATCGCAGGGCCAGTGTGACGCGGTATTTTGCTGCAACGACGACCTGGCGCTCGGCGCCTTGTTTGAAGCCCGTAAAATGAATCTGCGGGTGCCGGCCGACCTTGCCATCGCCGGTTTTAACGACCTCGAAGCCTCAGCGCTGGTTGAACCCGGCATCACCAGCGTGGCAGCGCCGCGTTTTGCCATGGGCAAACAGGCGGTGGAACTACTGATGCAAAAAGCCAGCGGCAATCAGACAGAATTCCCGCCCATCGACGTGGGTTACAATATTATGGTGCGTGGCTCGACCTGATTATTAAATCTGATAATGGATGGCAAAATACCCTGATGACACCGGCAACTCACCCACTGTTCTGGCGCGATAACAACCTGCCTTATGTTGAATTAAGGTGGGTACAGGATGGACGCAAAGTCACTTATGCGCTGCATTCGCATCGGGAATGGTCTTTAGGTGCCATTCTTGCGGGACAAAGCGAGTTTCTGTGTGAAGACCGGCTGCATAATGTCGAACAGGGTGCATTTGTGATGATGAACCCGGACCAGCCGCATGCCTGTAATCCGCGGCAAGGTTCGGCCTGGTCTTATTATATGCTGCATCTGGATAAAGACTGGTTAGCTGATTTTTTAGCTCAATCCGGCGTTCGGACTTGCCAGCAATGGCGAGATACCAGTCTGGAAACCTGGTACGAAACCGAATTATTTGGCGATTTTGTGTTGATGGCCGAATACCTGATGTCATCACAGCATTCCCCGGCTGACAAAGCGCAAAAGCTGCAGGCCTTTTTGCGCAGTTTTTTTGTCCGGCTGGACCAGCAACAACAAAAACCAGCGACGCTGTTGCCACCCAATCCTTTGTATCAGGTTGCCCATTATCTGAGTGAACACTGCGAGGATGACCGGGCGATAGCAAGCATCAGCGCTGACTTCGGGTACAGCGCAGGTTATCTGGTCCGCGCATTTAAGCGACATTTTAATATGACCCCGCACGCTTACCGATTAAACCGCCGGGTGCAGCGGAGCCAGCAGGCGTTAAAGCAAGGCGAAGCCATCGCGGCCGTTGCTTTAAGCACAGGTTTTAGCGATCAGGCGCATTTCCAGCGGTCGTTTAAACAACGGGTGGCAGCGACACCGGATCAGTATCGCCGCTCTGTATCGAAACCCACTTAAAGCAACAGCGGAACACAGCTTGCCGCCAGCAACAGCGCCAGGCTTTTATTCAGCAGCCGCATGCTGGCTGGCTTTTGCAGATAATGCCGCAGGGCAATCCCGGCCCAAAGCCAGGCCGACAACGACAACCAACAAATCGGCAGATAAATACCGGCAAATATCAGCAATTGGCTGAGATCCGCCGCGGGAATATAAGCGGCGATCCCCGACAAAGACGCCAGCCAGGCTTTGGGATTGAGCCATTGCATTAAAGCACCGGTGATAAAATCCGGCGCTTTTTTGCCGGACTGTGCGGCGAGTTCACCGTCATCGCTGAACAATTGGTAGCTCAGGTACAGCAAAAACGCGACGCCCAACCATTGCAGAACCTGCGTCAGCGCAGGTAACACCGCCAGCACCTGCTGCAACCCACTTCCTATCAACACGAACAGCAGAATAAACCCAAGGGTGGCGCCCGTAACAAAACTCAAACCTGAACGGATGCCATATCTGGCGCCGGCACTCACCGACAGCAGATTCACCGGGCCCGGTGAAAATGAGGCGGCAAAAGCAAATAAAGCCATCGACAATAACAAAGATGAGGTCATAACTTCTCCGGTAATGATGTTGCAAGCCGGTGACTATGAACCCCGTGTTCCTGACTGTATTGCACAAAACTGACCTTTTGCCGGCAAAAAAAGTTGTGCGGGTTAAATCCAAAACCAAACCTACCTGCATCTAAGTTTCAGCACTTAACTTCACCTAATTTAAGAGGAACCA
>CAMLNG010000201.1 GCA_946481195.1 uncultured Chromatiaceae bacterium | reverse complement strand
TTGCGGGCAGCATAATAAAACACCAACGCGTACCCCATACTGAAGATGCCGACACTGGCCAGTGTATAGCGCCAACCTTCTGCACCACCAAACATCAAAGCAATAGTCGGCAAGGTCATTGCGGCAGCAGCCGAGCCAAAATTGCCCCAACCGCCGTAGATGCCTTCGGCGGTGCCTACCTGATGAGACGGGAACCATTCACTGACTAAGCGAATGCCAATTACAAAGCCAGCGCCGACGAACCCCAATAAAAAGCGGAACAGCGCCAGGCTTTCAAAGGAGTTGGCGAAAGCAAAACCGATACAGAAAATCGACGATAAAAACAGCAGTACACTGTACATAATGCGCGGGCCGAATTTATCGACCAAGATCCCAACCACAATCCGCGCCGGGATCGTCAGTGCGACGTTGAGAATCAATAATGCTTTGATTTGTGCATCGGTCAGGCTTAATGCTTGCTTTAAATCTGCCAGAATTGGCGCGTGGTTAAACCACATGACAAAAGTCAGAAAAAATGCAAACCAGGTTAAGTGTAAAGTTTTAATCTTCGGGTCAGCAAAGTTCAGTAACTCAACTTTGCCAGCGCCCCCATGGGCGGTACTCGCCATAATGTCCTCCACTGGCATGCCAGTTATTTTTAAATTCCAATCTACTTTAGGTAGCCTAATGGACATTTCCTTTGACCGACATCAAAGCATTTAACTGCTATCTTATTGATTAATATTGAGTATACCTACAACTAGGTAGACCTCACTCAACGGTAGATGCAGGTAAAAGCAGCAGAAACTACTCCTTTGTGGTTAGGTTGATTGTTCGTATTGTTGAAGATGGCAATTGCGGAGTACCTCTTTACTCAGACAGCGTATTGATACCGGTTGCGATAGCATTACTACCATCAACTTTCAGACTGGGAAATAAAATGACCAAGCTGCCGTGGCCTGTTGTGATTGCCGCAACTATGACTTTTGGCTGGTGTTTTGCTGTCTGGACTTGGTATGCCGCCGCAGGTTTGTTATTGCAGGATCAGTGGCAACTCAGCGGCACGGAATTAGGCCTTTTACTAGCAAGCCCGATACTATCAGGAGCATTATTGCGCCTTCCTGCCGGCATTCTGGCGGACCGGATTTGTCCGCAGCAACTCTGGCAAATATTGTTATTGCTGCAAACGCCACCACTTTTTCTGCTCAGTTACGTCGAAACTTTTACTGGCTATCTGTTTTGTGGGCTTTGGCTAGGTATCTCAGGTGTCAGCTTTACTCTCGGCACCCGCTATTTGACCCTGCTGGTGGCGCCGCAAAAAGCAGGTTTTGTGCTGGGCATTTTCGGCATTGGTAACGCCGGCGCGGCAGTCTCGTTATTTGTCGCCAGCCTGGTTGCTGACCAAATCGCTTTGTTATTGGACGCCGGATTTTATCTGGGTTGGCTGAATTTACTGGTGTTGTGCTTATTCAGCTGGTTCTGTCCACCGGTAAACTCGCAGAACCAGGCAAAAACCTTGCATCCGCAGCCTATTGCTGTGGATGTGGAAACCATACGTCCAGATTGGCGAGATTTGTTGTCCGACAGCCGGCTCTGGCGTTTTTCACTGTATTACTACTTTGTGTTTGGTTGTTTTTTGGCATTACTGCTGTGGTTACCGCATTACTACATGACGGCCTATCAGTTACCGATGGCACAAGCGCTCAGTTTCACCCTGTTTTTTGTCGCGACCTCCAGCATGGTCCGTGGGCTTGGCGGCTACCTCGCGCAACGATTTGGCAGCAGAACCATCAACTGGAGCGTGTTCTGGATTTGCCTGTGTTGTTTGTTTTTCTTAAGTTACCCGCCGACAGATTTAGTGATCCGCGGCATTGATAAGCAGGTTGCGCTGCACATTGAAATTAATGTTTGGCTGTTCAATGCACTATTGTTTGTAGTAGGCATCGCCCAGGGCTTAGGCCGTGCCAGCGTGTACAGCTTGTTATATCGCTATTACCCGCAACGATTTGGTGCTGCATCGGGCATGGTATCTGCGATTGCAGCAACCGGCGGTTTCACACTCCCCATCCTATTTGGCTTATCTCAGGACTTGCTGGGCATTTACAGCGGTTGCTTTATGCTGCTGTATGGCGTGCTGGCCCTTTGCATGATCCTGATGTTTTTTGCTAACCAACGTGAGCAATTCCAACTAGCGCTTGCCAAAGCACGCGCGGACAACTTTCTAGCTGACGACCATTAACTCGTCGCTGTATGAGGACTTTATGCAAATCACAGATCTAGCTCAGGAGCAGAAAATTCCAGTGTTACTGCGTCTGGCGTTTCGGCCGTTATTTTTAGGCGCAGCCTCTTTTTCAGCTCTGGCTATTGCCTGGTGGGGCGCCATTCTCGCCGGTTGGGTTACTTTCAAACCTGCACTGCCTATAGTTTTTTGGCACAGCCACGAAATGGTGTTCGGTTTTGGCAGTGCCGTTGTTGCCGGATTTTTGCTGACTGCGATGCAAAACTGGACCGGGCTGCGCGCGCCGCATGGCAAACCATTAGCCCTGTTAGTTGCCTGTTGGTTGCTGGCGCGACTGGCGAACGCAGCGCCGGTCGCAATGCCTTTACCACTGTTGATGTTGATTGATTTGAGCTTTTTACCATTGGCTGCCGGGTTACTGGCAAAACCATTGATTGCCGCCCGGCAATATCGCAACTTGTTTTTTATTCCGTTATTGCTGGTATTAACCATCTGCAATGCTCTGATGTGGTTTGGCCTAACACCTGGTTATGAACAGTTACAGAATCATGGGTCTACCAGTGCGGTGCTGCTCATCACGTTGGTGATGGCGATTGTTGGCGGCCGCGTGCTGCCGATGTTTACCGCCAATGGCACTCGCACCACGCGGGTTACCTCACTGGTTTGGTTAGACCGGGCGGCACTTGGCAGCTGCTGGTCGGTATTTGGCTTTCACTTTTTCCATTTGCAAACCTGGCTGCCCACCCAAGTACCTTTTTTATTGTGTACAGTCGCCGCAACGCTGCTCGCAGTGCGGGCTGCCCGCTGGAAAATCTGGATCACTTGGCAAGAGCCACTACTCTGGTCTTTACATATGGCTTATTGGTGTATTCCGGCCGGATTGGCGCTTTTTGCCGCACGCTACTCAGGTCTTGCGGTGACACAGAGTCTTGCGATCCATATGCTGACGGTTGGCGCTATGGGGGCGATGATCCTGTCAATGATGTCCAGAGTGTCACTGGGTCATACCGGCCGGCAACTGAAAACATCGCGCTGGATGCCGCTGGCGTTCGCTGCCTTAATCGCCGCCATGGTTTGTCGTGTATTGCTGCCTTTGCAATCCAGCCAGTGGTACCTGACCGGGGTGTTAATATCAGCCGTTTGTTGGGTTGTCGGGTTTATGCTGTTTCTGCTCTGTTATTGGAAAATTCTGACTAGCCCGCGTGCAGATGGGCATCCCGGATAATGGTGATGAGTAACGAAGGCTGATTCGGTGCCGCTGCTGCTATAAGAACAGTCTGACGAATGGGTGAAAAAGGAAAACGATGTGAATATGAGTTTTCGTCAGCTTAAGGCTTTTGTCGCCGTGGCGCGGCTTGGTAATTTAGGCGCTGCCGCCGACCAGCTGTGCCTGACGCGTGGCGCCATCTCCCAAGCGCTGAAAGAACTGGAACTGCAGCTCGGTACGCCGTTATTTGACCGCGCCCATCCGCATCTGCTGCTGAACAGTGAAGGCGCTTTATTGTTGCCACTGGCGGATGAAATGCTAACACGGCTGGATGATATCGGTGAGTTGTTTCAGCAGAGCGGCGAGACAGGCGGCAGCGGCAAAGCTGTGCTGCGGGTTGGTGCCAGTCAGACCATCGGCAACTATCTGTTGCCGTCTTTGTTGGCACAGCTCGGGCCGGAGTGGCGGCTTAGTGTGTTTATCGCCAACAGTCAGCAACTGGCCGAACGGTTGCTGGCATTTGAGCTCGATTTGGCGCTGATTGAAGGTGAAGTAACCCATCCACAGCTGCACAGCGAAGCCTGGCAACAAGACCAGATGCTGCTGGTCACCAGCCCGGCGCATCCGCTGGTGCAGCGCGTAGCAGAAACCGGCGCTGCGCTGAGCGCCGCCGATTTGGCTGGTCAATATTGGGTGCTGCGGGAAGCACAGTCGGGCAGCCGCGAGCAGTTTGATAAATACCTGCGGCCACAGTTATCAGCGCTTGGCACAGTGCTGGAACTCAATACGTTAGAAGCGGTGCTGAATACCGTGCAACAAGGCCTTGGCCTGACGCTGGTGTCTGAACTCGCGGTCCAGGACCGGCTGCGCAGCGGCGCCTTATTCGTGTTACCGTTCAGCCAACCCATGCCGCGCCAACTGCACTTATGCTGGCATCAGGACAAATATCTTTCAGCCGTCAGCCAACGATTTAAAAGTATTTGCAAGAAAAATAAAGTGAGTTCAGTGCAGTCAGCAACAATCGCATTTTAAAAACTCGGTGGCTCTTAAGCCCTTTGAGATTATTAGTCAGAAAACGGTTTTCATTGAATAGATCATTGTTTTAACCTCTCCGAGTAACACAACTACCCCTGAATGAGTAGGCGCGAACCCAGCTTGATTTATATCAAGTTCTAACACGCAACCAAGCCGCAGACTGAGTCCAATACTTCAACAGGAGTTTTCTGGATGCCTCATTTTGCCAATCAAAAACCACTGGTGTATGCCTGCTCAGGCTGCTCAAACGTAGCACAATTAACGAATGATTTAGCGGTTGTGCTGGACAGAGAAGGGATCGCCGAAATGTCTTGTATAGCAGGAATCGGCGGCAAAATTAAATCTCTGGTCAAAGTTGCGCAATCAGGAAGGCCGGTGCTGGCGCTGGATGGCTGCTCGCTCAATTGTGTGCGTCAGACTCTGGCTAGCGTGAACGTCATTCCGACCTGGCACATAGAAGTCACCTCCTTTGGCTACAAAAAAGCCCGGCAGCAGGATTGCTCTTTAAACGCCGCCTATGAATTACTGCAACATATTCAGGGTGAGTTGCTGGCAGAACCTCATGCGGGCTTGCACTGAATTCTGCAAAATTTACGTGGCTTTAGCACAACAACAATGCTGTTGCTTCATGATGCCGAAACTCTGCCACTGGCTTTGTAATGCATCAAAAATCCTGAGCTGGTGCCAGGGCAAATCCTGCGCACCCGACAGCCATAACATGGCCCACAGTGCTTGTTGTACACCAATCAACCCGACCACCGGCGCAAAAATCCCGGCTTCCAGACAGGTTAACTGTTGTTCGCCGAACAGACTGGAAACACAACGATAACAAGGCCCGCGACCGTCATTTTTGAAGCAACAAAGCTGCCCCTCGAAACGGATAGCCGCGGCGCTGATTAATGGTGTCTTTGCCTGTACGCAGGCATCACTGATTTGTTGGCGGATCACCAGATTATCTGTGCAATCAAGCACCAGGTCATGGCGCCCAACCAAATCTGCTAACAGGTCTTCATCGGCAAACTGGCAAATCGCGTCGATGTGAATGTCCGGATTTTGCTGTGACAGCCAATGTGCTGCTGTTTGTGCCTTCATTTTACCGATGTCTGCGTCGGTGTATAAAATCTGGCGCTGCAAATTAGTGAGGTCAATCGTATCACCGTCCACCAGGGTTAACTGCCCGACACCACCGCTGCATAAATATGGCGCCGCCGCACAGCCCAAACCACCCATGCCGACTAGCAAGACTTTACTGTTCAGCAATCGTTCCTGACCAACTAAGTCGACTGCTGGCAGCATAATTTGCCGGCTATAACGGCGGGTTTGCTGCAAAGAATCCAGACTGCCCCTTGTACTAACCATGGCGTTATCCCTTATCCGATAAAGTAATTGCAGCTCATTGTGTCTGCTTTTCACTGTGCTTCGCAGACTGCTTGATACCAAGCTTTATCGCGAGTTTATGCAAATTACTCGGGTCCAGCGCTAACTTTCTGGCTGCATCTGACCAGTTCGCATCGCTGGCTTGTAACGTCGTCACAATCATCTCACGCTGAAAATGCGCAACAGCAGCCTTTAAACCTATGTCCGATGGCAGCTGTATCGCAGATTCGGACGAACTCTGACGACATTGGATAGCCGGCTCCGCAAGACTTTGGTTAAAAGCCGATGGTTCACTCAGCTCTAATAGTGACGGCGTCAAAGTAATAATGTCCTGCCGGCTCGCCCCTTGCGATAATGCTTTTAGTGCGGCCCTACTGATGCAGTGCTCTAATTCACGCACATTGCCGGGCCAATGGTAAACCTCGAGCGCCTGCGCGGCGCTGATGGATAAACGCAGTGCCCTTACGCCAAGCCGCACCCGGTTCAGTTCCAGGTAGTGGCCCGCCAGCAAGACGATATCGCCCTTCCGCTTACGCAGTGGTGGAATATGGATGGGATAAACCGATAGCCGATGGAATAAATCAGCACGAAAATTACCGGCAGCAACTTCTGCGGCCAGATCACGGTTTGTGGCAGCTACGACTCTGACATCCACCCGGCGGCAATCATCACTGCCCAGTCGCTGAATATCGCCGTTTTGCAGCACTCGCAACAGTTTGGCTTGCACGGACAAAGACAATTCACCTATTTCGTCCAAAAATAAGGTCCCGCCGTCCGCATGTTCGAACTTGCCGAGCCGGTCTTGCACTGCACCGGAAAAAGCACCTTTTTTGTGACCGAACAACTCACTTTCAGCCAGGGTTTCCGGCAATGCGGCACAATTGACATAAATCATCGCTTTTTGCTTTCGCGACGACTTTTGCAATAAACGCCGGGCAAATAGTTCTTTTCCTACACCAGTCTCGCCAGATAACAACACTGGCAATTCAGTGCGAGCTACCGTATCAAGCTCGGAAAGTACAGCTTTGAGCTCCGTGCTTTGCCCTATCAGCTCCTGAGTATGCTCAATTTCGCTGTCAAACGGCAAAGGTTGGTTAATACCT
>CAMLNG010000200.1 GCA_946481195.1 uncultured Chromatiaceae bacterium | reverse complement strand
AATTGCGCTTTGCCGGCTGCTAATGCCGCCTGGTAAGCCTGTTGCCATTCACCACTGCTGGCATGGATCCGGGACAAAATATCCCAGTATTTGCGCTGTAAAAACACCGGTTGCTGGTCGATTTGCAATTCCTGCGGCAGATAAGCCCGTGCTTTAGCCAGTTGTTGTTGCAATAAAGCGACTTCAGCCAGCGTTATACTGATTTCATTTTGCATACTGCGGTTGCCGAGCTGTTGAAACAGTTGTGCGGCTTTGAGTAATTGCTGCTCAGCCTGTGCGGGCTGCTGTTGCGCCAGTGCGAGCTGTGCTTCGCCTGACAACAACTGTGCGGTGAGATAAGGGTCTTTCAGTTCTGACAGGACTTGTTGTGCCTTTTTGACTGTAGCGGCTGCTTTATTGAGTTCGCCGGTTTGCCGGTAGTGTTCAATTTGGGTCAGAAAAACCGTGACCAGTTGATTGCGCCGATCCGGCATCTGTAAAAATTGCTCGGCCTGCAGCAGATGGTCACCGGCTAAGGCGTAGAGTTCGAGTTTGTCGTAAGCCATACCAAGGCGCAAATGAATAGACCCTAATGAGGCTTTATCATTGCCATTTTGCGCCAATGTCAGCGCCCGGCTCAGCTGTTGCTGGGCCAGTGTGTAGTTATTTTGCTGCAGTGCCAGCCGGCCAGCGATCAACCGGCTTTCCAGCTCAGCGGTCTCCAGCTTAAATTCAGTGGCAATGGCGACGCTGAGCTCCGCGTATTTTAATGCCTGGGCAATGTCGCCCCGTTGATTGTAACCCTGGGCAAAGCTCTCATAGAGACTGGTCTGTAGTTTTGGTTTGTCATCACCATGATAAAGGTCCAGCGCGGCTTCGGCCAGTTTCAGCTGTTCAAGTGCAGCTTTGCTGTCACGAAACATAATGCCGTAAATCAATGCTTTGTGGTGCAGAGCGTCAATTTTCTGTGAAGCACTGAGCGAACCTTCCAGTGCTTTATTCACAGCAGTGATAGCGCCTTCCTTGTTCAGCAGCTTCATATAGCCATAACTGAGAACCAGCCAGTATTCGGCGGTTTGCTCAGCAGCCGGCAGCGCACTGAGTCTATTCACTGCAGCTTTCGCGTCTGCTTCGATGTTTTTACGTTCAGCCTGAAAATCCAGCGCGGTGGCATGGCCAAGCCAGAACAGGGCAGGGATCAGGCAAACGAGACGCATCAGCAGCTCCGGGAAGAGGGACGAGGTGCGATGATATTGCATGTCCGCACTGGCGTGCCAGCATTAAATGCCTGAATATTCTCAGCCAGCTGGCCAATCAGGCGTTGCATCGATTCAGTGGTCGCCCAGGCGAGGTGAGGGCTGAGTAACAGATTTGGCAGTCTGGCCCGCAGGAACGGATGCTGCGGATCCGGTGGTTCTGTGGCAAGCACATCTAAAGCAGCACCAGCCAGCCGGCGTTGTTGCAAGGCTTCCAGTAACGCCGGTTCGTCAATCAGTGCACCTCGTGCGGTGTTAATCAAAAGTGCCTGAGGTTTTAGCCAGCTGAGTTGCTCTGCGCCAAGCAATGGTGGGGCACCAGCCACTGCCGGACAATGCAGACTCAGCACATCAGCCTGTGCCAGCGCATCACAAAAACGCACCCGTCCAGGCCTGATAGTGATTGCATCCGGTCTTTCCGCTACACAGATCTGCATACCAAAGGCTCTGGCCAGGGCTGCAGTCGCCTGACCCAATCCGCCATAACCGACGACAGTAAAGGTCTTGCCGGCCAGACTTTGGATGGGTTGCTGATGCAGACAAAATACCGGGCTGCGGCTCCAGTCGCCCCGATACACAGCCTGTTGTTGCAGGACAATCTGGTTATTCAGCGCCAGTAACAGCGCCATCGCGTGTTGCGGCACGGCGTCGAGCGCATAATCCCGCACATTACACACCTGAATATTTCTGGCCGTGGCCGCAACCAAATCGACATTATTGGTGCCGGTTGCAGCAACACAGATGAGTCTTAACTGCGGCGCCTGCGCCAGCACGCTGGCATCCAGCATCACTTTATTACTGATCACCACAGTGGCCTGCTGCAGTCGTGCCGGAAGTTCTGCCGCCATGGTGGAAGCATACAACTGCAGCGTGCTGTCTGGCAGCTGCAGTGCGGATAGATCAGCGCCGCAAAGCGTGTCCGCATCCAGTAACACTATGTGATGCATAAAAGTCTGTCCATCTTGAGTAAAAAGTTGCTTTTACCAGAGCATCACTCTAAAAATAAAGCACTTTTTAAACAGACCCGGAGTCGCTTTTGCCTTTTGCCTGCCGCAGACCAGAATCCAGACAAAGCTGGCGGAGTTTTCTCAGTGCCGGATTTCAGCTGTTGTTGGCTGCGCTTGTGCTGTGCGGACCCGTGCGGGCAGAAGCCAAAACTATTACTGTGGTCGCGGGCGCCTGGGGAGATTTCACCAAAGCCGATGGTTCGGGCCTGTATTTTGATGTGCTGCGTGCGGCGCTGGCACAATCGGACATTGAGCTGAAGATCCGCGTGACCAACTGGAAACGGGCCAAACAGATGTTTTACGCTGGTCGCGCCGATGTGTTACTGGCAGATTTTCGCGCTGGCAGTGACCGGCGTTTTGTGCCCGAATGGCATCTGGATATGGACCCGCCGGTGCTGATATTCAGTCTGCAACAGGTGACAGATTTGCAGGCACTGCGAGGCAAAACGGTGGGCTGGATGCTCGGCTATGACTTCGGTGATTATCTGCCAGTGGCGGTCAATGGCGTGGAAGTCTCTGCCGAAAAATTTGGTTTTGATATGCTGTTGTACGGTCGGTTGGATGCATACATCAGTTATCAGGACAATGTCCCCGATGAGCTGCGCACCCAGCTCAAGCACCGTCAGCTGGCAGCGGCTCAGGCGTTGTACCCGGTGTTTCAGAATACGTTTGCCGGCCGGCAACTGGCAGCTGATTTTGACCGGGGAATGCAGCAATTATATCAGAGTGGCCGGCTGCAACAGTTGTACGGACCGCATTATCGCCAGGCCGGTTTTCCACCGGCTAGCGATAAACCACATCCCGGTACATCGGCGCTAACTTCGCCAGCAAGCGGTTTTGCGCCGCGACCGGTACCTGCTGCGCTGTCATCACTTTGATTAAATGCGTCACCAGATTATCAAAATCAGCTTCAGTGATCTGAAAGCCGGTGTGGCTTTCCTGCATGGTCGCGCCAGTGTATTTACAAGGGCCGCCGCTGAGTTCACAGAACTGTTCAATCAACAACTTACGAAATCTGGCAATATCTGTGTCTTTAAAGTGATGCACGATTTGCTGGTCTTGTTCAATTTCCAGCAGCAGGCCGTCTACCAATTGTTCCAGCCCGGGGCCTGCGCCCAGTTGCTGGTACAACCAGTCTTTGGGTTCAGGGGTGTTACTACAGCTTGTCAGCATTAACAGCAAACAGGCCCGGATTAAAATGCCCATGTCGACTCCAGGGCCAGATAATAGCCTGTTTGATTGCGGAAAGTTGCGATGCTGCCAAGGTCAACATGACCGGCAACAACACTCAGATGTTTGTTGGCGAACCAGGCAACAAATAAGTCGCGCCAGTGGTCTTCGCGGGCGAACGCCAGTTCATCAGGTTTTTGTTTAAATTCAGCACCCAGTGCCCATTGCGGATTCAGTAACAGGACGGCGGAAAATTCGCCGACATATTGATAGCCATTGTCCTGGCCGGTGCCAAAGCCGAGCAATCCGGTTTGCAGCCCTTTGGTGGCTCTTAATGTGGCATTGAGTAACAGGTTCCTTCCCCAGACTGCATCCAGCCAGACTTTGCTGGCGGCCAGGTACAGGTCTGTGCCCTGGTCGTCCCGCGCACCCACGGCCTGTGGCACAGCAAAATCCAGTTGTTTTTTGTGTTGCAGGCCGATACTGATTTGCGGCATGGCGCTGTAAAGCAGTTCACCGGCAATTTTATATTTCAGGCCAATGATTTGTTGATTCAGTTCGCCGCCCATGCTGTCGAGCTGCAACTGCTGACGGCCAAGGCTGACTTCGTATTTATTGTCATAAGACAGGCCGATGCTGCGGCTATTGAGGGTAAAGTCGTCAACGCCGACCTGACTAAAAGCGCCGGTGACCGACCATTGACCGGAACTGCCATAACCGTTGATCACCGCCCAGGGCACAATACCGCCGCCGGCTCCGCCTTCGATACTGGTTGCACCGCCGGTGGCAATTACTTTACTGCCGGAAGCGCCAACCGGTAGACTGACAAGCAGTAGCAATGCTTTAAAAGGTAAGGATAATTTGCGCATTAGTCCCCGGGAAACCATTGGTTGTGTTGCTGCTGAAATTCGGCCAGCCACATAGTAAAGTCGGCTGCTTTCAGTGGTTTGGAGAAATAATAACCCTGCACTTTGTCAATACCGGCGGCCTGCAGTTTAGCCAGACCGGCCAGGTTTTCCAGGCCTTCGGCGGTGACCAGTAAACCCAGCCCATGCGCTAGTTCAGTCGTGGTCTGGACTATCAGTGCATCATTGGGATTATGCTCAATATCTTTGACAAAAGCGCGGTCGATTTTCACCTCGTGTACCGGTAAACGCTTTAAATAGGCCAGTGAAGACTGACCGGTACCAAAATCGTCGATCGCCAGTTCAATGCCCATCTGCCGCAGAGTTTGCAGGTTCTGGATCACTTGCTGTGGGTCCTGCATCACAGCGCCTTCGGTGACTTCCAGCGCGAGTGCGGAGGCGGGTAACTGATGTTGTTGCAGCAGTGCAGCGATTTGCCCCGGTAAGTCACTGCTGAGTAAATCGTAGGCCGACAGGTTGACCGCCACAGTCAGCTCAATGCCCTGATCTCGCCAACTCGCGAGCTGGCTAATCACCTGTACTATCATCCAGTCGGTCACCCGTGAAATCAGCCCCGAGTGCTCTGCCAGCCGGATAAACTCATCCGGCGGAATAAATCCGAGCTGCGGATGTTGCCAGCGGATCAGTGCTTCGGCTGAACCGGCATGGCGCTGACGCAAACTGACTTTGGGTTGATAAACCACAAACATATGGCCGGATTGTAAGGAAAGTGGCAAATCATGTAACAGAGTCAGTTCGCGCTGGTGGCTTTCATCCTGACCTGGTTGGTACTCAGCGATCAGCTGATGGCTGGCTTTGGCATGTACCATGGCGATTTCAACCCGGCGCAGCGCGTCATTGGCGTTTTGGCTGTAGGCTGGCACCTGATACAGCGCTAGAGCAAGTTTCAGATTCAGGCGCGAGTTTTCCAGACTGAAATCGTTAGACAGCTGTTGCTGTAATGTACTGAGGTCACTGAGTTGTATGGCCGTCGGGCTGACCAGCAGAAACTCATCGCCCCCCAGTCTGGCAATCATCGCCGCAACCGGGAACGCACTGCGCAGACGCTGTGCCAGCTGCTCGAGTAGGGAGTCGCCGTTTTTATAACCAAAAGCGTCGTTGACGTGTTTAAAATCTTTGATATTGACCAACAGCAGCCACAACGACTGGTTGCTGAGCAGCGTCGGCAGTTGCAGTTCAACCAGATAGCGGTTCGCCAGCCCGGTTAACGTGTCGTGTTGGGCCTGAAACAAAATTTGCTGTTCACGCTGGCGGATGTCGTGCTGCATTTTTTGTAAGGTATCACTGAGCAAGCCCACTTCACCGCGTTTGATTGCCGGTGGTGACAACGCCTGCCCCAAACCGATGGCCCTTGCGAACTGAGTCAGTAATTGCAGCGGTTCAGTGATACTGCGCGCCAATGTAACAGCAAACAGGACGGCAAGGGTCAGGCCTAAACCAAAAATTGCCAGCAACTGTGTCCGCGCCTGCTGATAATTCTCCTGCCAGGGGGCTGTCGACAGATGCAATAAGGCATGGATCGAGCCGGCCCGGTCCAGGACTTTTTGTGTGGTCAGTACCGGCAGGTCCAGCACTGCTAATTGTTGGTCCTCGCCCGAGGTTGTCAGACTACTGTGGACTTCGTTTGGTAAGGTACTGGCCAGTAAATCCGCATCCGGCGTACCGCGACCAAACACAAAACTGATATCAAGGTCAGTGAGGGCTTTGATTTGATTGGCCAGAGCGGTGTCGAGCGAAAAGCCCATCGCGACCCAGGCAATCAGTTGCGGGGCTTTCACCGGCACCATAACCATCTGATAGGCCTGATCACCAATATGCACTATGTCGGACACTGAATCTTGACCGGATAACCGCATGTCTTTAAATAACTGACTGATTTGAGCCTGGCTGACCTGCTCGCCACTGCTGGCAATCAAATCGCCCTGTGGTGTCAGTAATACGGTCAAAGTTGCATCAATGCGGCTGCCATGATTCTCCAGTACAGAAGCGATAGTATCCTGTTCCCGTAGCGCTACCGCCTGCCGAAAGCCAAAATCGCTGGCAACCAGCCGGACAGAATTACTGAGCTGAGTCGCTCTGTTCGCTAAGGCTTCCTGGAAAACCCGGCTGGCAACATCGAGTGCCTGGCGCGCCTGCGCGGCACTGTCACGTTGCATGGCGCCAAGGGCTGCATAACCCATGGCGACAGTCATAAAGGCCAGCATGCCAAGCAACAACAGGATGAGTCGACTACGCAACGAATCTAACATGTCACCTCAGCAAACCGCTTCAGCCCTTGTTGTGGGCCCATGGCGGCTTCAGATACTGATTGTTCAATTGATACAATGAATTAAAGCATTTTTATCCGCAAGGATAAAGCTTAAAACCCTAGCAGCATTTCTCGCCTGACTCAAAGATCTCCGATGGAATCGCCGGCTGACAGGATCAATGGGTGTGAATGTTCGTGCGGGGCGAGCAACACGTCCCTAGGATAACCCAAACGAAAAAGCCGGCAGGTGCCGGCTTTTTTATAGCAAGGACCAGCTTAACTGCGACGACGCAGCAACAGCAGTGCCGGTAACAACAGCAGTGCTGTTGCCGGTGCCGACACAGCTGGACCTGCCACAT
>CAMLNG010000199.1 GCA_946481195.1 uncultured Chromatiaceae bacterium | reverse complement strand
ACTAAAGCAGAAGAAGCCAAAGCCAAAGGCGTAGCTTACTTAGCTGAAAATGCGAAAAAAGCTGGCGTGACCACTACAGCTTCAGGTCTGCAATACGAAGTGATCACTGCTGCTGATGGCGCCAAGCCAAAAGCAGAAGACACTGTCAAAGTAAAATACAAAGGTACACTGACTGACGGTACTGAGTTTGACAGCACTGAGAAGAACAACAACGGCGAGCCAATCGAGTTCCCGTTAAACCGCGTGATCAAAGGCTGGACTGAAGGTGTGCAGCTGATGGGCGTTGGTTCCAAGTTCAAGTTCACAGTGCCATCAGAACTGGCCTACGGTGAAAACGGCATGGGTCCAATCCCGGCGAACAGCGTCCTGGTGTTTGAAGTTGAACTGGTTGGTATTTCTGCTCCTGAAGCTGCAGCACCTGCAGGCGAAGAAGCAAAAAAGTAGTAATTGCTACCCCGTATAAAACGCAATAAAGCCGGCAATGCCGGCTTTATTTTTGCTTGTCATTCACCTGTGGAATCAGGCAGAGACGCCCTGCGTATGTTTCAGGAATAAGGTTTGGATCAGTTCATCTTCCAGACCAAAACGTTCTTCCAGTGCCTGGCCCAGCCGGGATAAATCGGCATCAAAGCTGCTCAGTGTCTGATTCGCAGCTTCATCGGCAAACTTATCGTTGAATTCCAGTGCCAAATCGGTGGATGCAGCAATCTTCGGGCACAAGGCCTCAGCCAGTGCTTTGCTGTGCGGACCGTTGACGGCACATTGCGACACAATCTGATCGTAAACTTCAAAATGGCCGGCAGATAAATAATCCATCAGCAATTGGCAGAAATGCAGGATCTGCTGTTGCTCCGGCAATTGCTGGCCGGCGTTTTCTTTGTCAAAAGGTGGTAATGCCGCGAGTTTGCAATAACAGACGATGAGTTGCTGCCGCTCTTCCAGCCAGTTATCAATCGCTGTCAGAGAGCCTCCCCATTGCTGCCGGGCACTCTGTAGCCGGTTGTACATAAGCGGTTCCTTGTAAATCTTAACTTGTCTGAATAATGCTAATTAAAAGAATTCTGTGATAAAGATCAACACATTTTTGATTGGTCGGTTCAGTCTGAGCCGTTATCATGATATTGAATCGTCACTTTGTTTCGAAAGGTTATCCATATGAGTAAGCACAGCCTGAGTCTGGCCGGCGTGTCACAGGCGTATTGGTTTATCGTTTGCCAGGGCAAGTTATGGTTGCCGCAGAGTGAAATCCCATTTGGCGCCTGGTCAGATTTCGGTTTGTCTGACCCCGAGCAACTGTGTCAGATCGGTGAGTGGCAGCAACAACCTTGTTTGCTGGCGGTGTATCAGGATCAGCTCAGTGTACCGGAACAGTGGCAAAGTGCGCGGGCATTGCTGGAACATCCGCAATCACACTGGTTTGAGCTGGCGGCGCGTGCCACGCAGTTTGCGTTGTTTTTGCAAACTCATCGTTATTGTGGTCAGTGTGGCTGTGGCATGCGTCTGGTCAACTGGGAGCTGGCGATGTTATGCCCGCAATGCGGCCATCGTACCTATCCGCGTATTTCGCCATGTGTGCTGGTTGCCATCCGCAAAGACGACGGTATTCTGCTGGCGCGCTCTAACCGACATAAACCAGGTTTCTTTTCGATCCTGGCCGGTTTTGTTGAATCGGGCGAAACGCTGGAACAGGCTGCAGTGCGTGAGGTCGCAGAAGAAGTAGGTGTGCAGGTGACGAATTTACGTTATGCCGGCAGCCAGCCCTGGCCGTTTCCACATTCGCTGATGATGGGTTTTTATGCAGATTATGCCAGCGGTGACATTGTCTGCCAGGAAGACGAAATTGCCGAGGCAGGCTGGTTTAAATTCAATGAATTGCCTGAAATCCCACCTGAACAGACGCTGTCGGGCAAGATGATCCGTTTTTTACAGCAAGAGTTTGATAAAGCTCAGTAAAAATGCTGGAAAAACAAAATAAAAAAGCCACAATTGTGGCTTAAGTTTAAGTGTCGGGCCCGTATAATCGGGCTCTTCGTTGTAATTTTCTTCACTAGCGCGCCAGTTTTATACCAAATCGTCTGCAAGGCTGGCAAGTGTATAAATGCAGAAAAACAGAATTATTTTCATTAAATTGCAAAGATAGTGTGCTGGCAGCACAGCTGCTAGAATGACAGAACTCAGTATGACGGTAGAGCAAAGATGCAGCTAAAAAACGATCGATACTTAAGAGCCCTTTTAAAACAACCTGTTGACCGCACGCCAATTTGGATGATGCGCCAAGCCGGACGTTATTTACCTGAGTATCGTGCCACCCGCGCTCAGGCCGGTGATTTTATGTCACTGTGTAAAAACCCTGAACTGGCCTGTGAGGTGACGTTGCAGCCACTGCGCCGTTATCCGCTGGATGCCGCCATTCTGTTCAGTGATATTCTGACCATTCCGGATGCAATGGGCATGGGGCTGTATTTTGGTGAAGGCGAAGGACCGAGATTCACCAAACAACTCAGCGACTTTATGGATGTGGTGCAATTACCGGTGCCAGACCCGGAAGTGGAACTGCGTTATGTGATGGATGCGGTGCGCACCATCCGCCGCGAACTGAATGGCGAAGTGCCGCTCATTGGTTTTGCCGGTAGTCCGTGGACTTTGGCCACCTACATGCTCGAAGGCGGCAGCAGCAAAACCTTTTCTAAAATCAAAAAGATCATGTATTCAGAGCCGGAAGTGATTCACATCCTGCTCGATAAACTGGCCCAAAGTGTCATTTTGTATCTGAATGCGCAAATCGGCGCCGGTGCTCAGTCAGTGATGATTTTCGATACCTGGGGTGGTGTGCTGACACCAAATTCCTACCGCGAATATTCATTGAGTTACATGCAACAAATCGTCGACGGTCTGACCCGTCAGGTCGATGGCACCCCTGTCCCAGTCACCTTATTTACCAAAAACGGTGGGTTGTGGCTGGAAGATATCGCGGCGACCGGTTGTGATGCAGTGGGCCTGGACTGGACCATTGATATCCGTTCTGCCCGGCAGCGTATTGGCGACAAAGTGGCCTTGCAGGGCAATATGGACCCGGCATTTTTATTAGGCACACCAGAGCGCATGCGCTTAGAAGTCCAGGCCATTCTGGACGGTTATGGCCAAGGCTCAGGCCATGTCTTTAACTTAGGCCACGGTATCACGCCAGACGTTGACCCGGAAAAGGTCAAAGTATTTATCGAGGCTGTGCAGTCATTCAGCCGCACCTATCATTTAGACAACAACATCTAAGTTGTTGTTATAAAATTAAGAAGCCAGTCAAATGACTGGCTTTTTTGTCTCTGCACATCACCAGGATATCGCTGTGGGCTGGTTGCATCTTGCAGACGACTCATTTTCTTATGATCACATGACTGACCAAATTTCCTGAAAGCTGCTTGCATATCGTTAAATTGCGATATATATTTCGTCTTATCGCGATATATGGATATTAAACATGAGCTCAACTGACATCGATGACGTAATCAAGGCGCTGTCGCACCCGGTGCGGCGGGAGATCCTGAATTGGCTGAAACAACCGGAATTGTATTTTGCCGATCAGGAACATCCGCTGTCGCTGGGCGTCTGTGCCGGCAAAATTGATCAGAAAACCGGATTGTCGCAATCGACAGTCTCAGCCCATCTGGCCACTTTGCAGCGTGCTGGCCTTATCAGCAGCCGCAAAGTCGGACAATGGAATTTTTTTTCCCGCAACGAGGCCGCCATTGCTGAATTTCTGGCCCGTTTGCAACAACAACTTTAACGGAGTCGTGATGCCGACGCTTTTTGACCCTTTGCAATTGGGTGACCTGACACTGCCGAACCGGATTGTGATGGCACCTTTAACGCGTTGCCGTGCTGATGAAGGTCGTGTACCGAATCAGTTGATGGCGCAATATTACACTCAGCGCGCCGGCGCTGGCCTTATCCTGTCGGAAGCGACCTCGGTCAATGCGATGGGCGTTGGTTATCCTGATACGCCGGGTATCTGGTCAGAAGCGCAGGTTGCCGGCTGGCGTTTGGTCACCGAAGCGGTTCATGCTGCTGGCGGCCGGATCTTTTTGCAGTTATGGCATGTTGGGCGTGTGTCGGCGCCACTATATCTGAATGGTGCGACGCCGGTAGCTCCCAGCGCTGTGCGCCCGGCCGGGCACGTCAGTCTGGTGCGGCCGCTGCAGGATTTTGTCACGCCACGGGCACTGCAACTTGATGAAATTCAAGCAATAGTTGCTGATTACCGCCAGGCAGCAATCAACGCAAAAGCAGCTGGTTTTGATGGTGTCCATGTGCATGGCGCCAACGGGTATTTACTCGACCAGTTCCTGCAGGACAGCACGAATCAACGGGACGACCAATATGGTGGCTCTGTTGAAAACCGGGCGCGTTTGTTACTTGAAGTCACAGATGCCTGTATTGATGTCTGGGGTGCGGGCCGGGTTGGGGTGCATCTGGCGCCGCGGATGGACGCACACGATATGGCAGACAGCAATCCGACCGCCACTTTCGGTTATGTCGCAACCGAGCTTGGCAAAAGACAAATCGCGTTTTTGTCGACCCGTGAACATGCGGCCGACAACAGCCTGACGCCATTACTGAAGCAACTGTTTGGCGGTGTGGTCATAGCTAATGAACAGTTTGATAAAGCTCAGGCCAATCAGTGGCTGGCTGAAGGCAAAGCCGATGCAGTGGCTTTTGGTATCCCATTTATTGCCAACCCGGATTTGCCGGCACGACTGGCAGCAGACGCACCATTAAATGCGCCGCGGAAAGAGTTGTTTTACGGCAAAGGTCCGGTTGGTTACACCGATTACCCGACGCTATGACGCTGCGATTTTTCAAATAAAAAAACGCCGGCAATTGCCGGCGTTTTGTCTTATTCCTCTTTCGACTCAGAATAAGCGGTTTAAACCATTCATTGCCGCGACCCGGTACGCTTCGGCCATGGTCGGATAGTTAAAGGTGGTATGCACGAAGTACTCGACGTTATTGCCACCATTTTTTTGCATCATAATGGCCTGCCCGATATGAACGATTTCCGCTGCACGCTCGCCAAAACAATGGATGCCTAGTATTTCCTTGGTGTCGCGGTGGAACAACAGTTTCAGGCTGCCGACACTGGTGTTGGCAATTTGCGCCCGTGCCAGATGCTTAAACTGGGCCCGGCCAACTTCATACGGAATACGGGCGGCGGTCAGTTGCTGTTCGGTTTTGCCGACTGAACTCATTTCCGGAATGGTGTAAATACCAACAGGGATATCGTCAATCAGCCGGGTATCACAGTGACCATGAATAATTGAGTTACCAGCAATCCGGCCCTGGTCATATGCCGCGCTGGCAAGACTTGGGTAGCCAATCACATCACCGACAGCGTAGATGTTGTCGACGGCCGTCTGATAATTTTCATTCACCTTGAGCTGACCGCGGCTATCGGCTTTGAGGCCAACTGCTTCCAGATTCAGCGCATCTGTATTGCCGGTGCGACCATTGGCAAACAGAATACAGTCCGCTTTCATCTTTTTGCCGGATTGCAGATGCAGAATGACACCGTCGTCGAGACCTTCAATGGATTCAAACTCTTCGCCATGGCGAATAGTCACGCCGGAATTCCAGAAATGGTAACTGAGTGCGTCGGAGATCTCGGCATCCATAAATGACAATAAACGGTCGCGGGTATTCACCAAATCGACCCGTACACCAAGGCCGCGGAAAATCGAGGCATATTCGCACCCAATCACGCCTGCGCCAAAGATGATGATATGCCGCGGGTCTTCACTCAGTGACAAAATAGTGTCGCTGTCAAAAATATGCGGATGATTAAAATCAACATTGGCCGGCCGGTAAGGGCGCGAACCGACTGCAAGCACTATGGTCTGCGCACTGATCACCCGTTCCGGGCCTGTCGGCGGCACAATTTTAATATGATGCTTGTCAACAAAAGAGGCGTCACCGGCAAAGACTTCGACCCTGTTGCGATCGTAGAAACTGCTGCGCAGCCGTACTTGTTTGCGGATCACGCCAGCGGCGTGTTTCAGAATTTGCGGAAAGGTCAGATTGGACGACTGATTGTCCATCTGAAACAGTGGGTTTTCATTGTATTCAATAAAGCGGCTGACGGAATGGCGTAATGCTTTGGAAGGAATAGTGCCCCAGTGGGTACAACCGCCGCCGACCTGAGTATGGCGTTCAATCACTGCAACTTTTTTGCCGCTTTTGGCCAGATTCATCGCGGCGCCTTCACCGCCGGGGCCTGTGCCGATAATGATTGCGTCGTAGTCGAATTGTTGCTCGGGTTGTGTTTTGGTTGTTTTATTGGACACCTGAAGTTCCACCTGTTACCTGCCAGCGATGCCAAGATAATAGCAGCTGAAATTCAGGGAACAGAAGCAGAAAAGCCGACTTCCGCCGGCTTTTCTGTTGATTTTACCGAAGCTTAGGCATATTGACTGATAAACAGCTGCCACTGGCGCTGCTGCAACTGCCAATTTTGTTTCAGTTCAGCACAGTGCTTGCCCAAATCAAAATCATTATAGCTCTGTAGCAGCTGGTCTTTTTTCTGCTGAAAACCGGCTTTTTTCTGTTGCAGCAGCTGCTTTTGCAAATCGAAATAAGCCTGCATCCGTTCAACCAGCAAGGCGTATTCATGCTCCATTTTTTGCAGCAACTGTTCTGCATCCGGTAATTGCAGCTGCAGCGCTTTCGCCTGAGCCCGCTTTAACTGCATCAGCGCTTTGGCCTTGACGATTTTATCTTCCGGGCAGACTTTCAGATTTCGGGTCAAACCAATAAAAGAGCAGCTTTTGATCAGCCATTTCGTTGGGTCAAAGTGCCACCAGCGGATACCGTTGCGGTAATCGAACTCAAAAATATGGTGGAAGTTGTGATAACCCTCGCCATAAGTGACCAATGCCAGCCAGCCGTTATCCCGCGCAGTATTGCTGTCG
>CAMLNG010000198.1 GCA_946481195.1 uncultured Chromatiaceae bacterium | reverse complement strand
TGCCGGCAAGGCCAGCAATGGCTGGAAGCCGGTTTGCCTCGCCTGACACTGGCGGTCAATGTGTCACCGGCACAATTTAAGCGCTATGACATGCGTAAGCAGGTCACTCAGGTCCTGAACGATACCGGCTTTCCGCCGCATTGCCTGGAACTGGAACTGACCGAAAGTGCATTGATGGAAAATCAGGAACTGGTGGTGCAGGTGCTGGATGATTTGCGCCGATTAGGCATCCGGCTCGCTATTGACGATTTTGGTACCGGCTATTCGTCATTGGCTTATCTGAAACGTTTTCCACTGGATGTGCTGAAAATCGACAAGAAGTTTATCGATGATATTCCGCACAGCCAGGACGACATGGCCATTGCAACCGCCATCATCGGCATCGCGCATACCCTGGGCTTTAAAGTATTGGCTGAAGGCGTTGAAACCGCGCAACAACTGGAGTTTCTGAAGTTACAGCGGTGCGACCGCTATCAGGGGTATTTGTGCAGCCCACCGATCCCGGCCGACAAATTCCAGCAGTTGCTGGAGCAGCAACAACGGGCGTTGCAGCTGCAGCTGGTGCCCTGACGCTGCAGCTGGAGCCCTGACTAGGCAGGGCAGCTCAACAGTTGCCCTGCTTCCGGATTAATTCCGCCGCCGCATGAAGCACAGCAACAGCAAGCTGGTGATGCCCAAACTGCCGCCGGACGAGGATTTCGCCGCAGGCTCAGCCGGAGTCACCACCACAGGCGCTGTGACTGTCACACTCAATGTTTTTTGCACTTTCTGCCCGGCACTGTCGCTGACTTCCGCCACAGCCTGATAAGTCCCGGCAGTGGCAAAGGTCACATTGACACTGAGGCCGCTGAGTGTCTGATTATTCACCGTCCACTGCACTGTACCGACCGGGCCATTCGGACTGCTGGCACTGGCCGTCAGGGTACAGCTCAGGTTCTGACAGCTGCTGCTGAGCTGTAACTGCGGTTCCGCAAAGACTTGCAGAGCTTTGCTGCGCTGTTCAGTCTGACCGGCCAGAGTCACACTCAGCGTAGGCTGATAAGTGCCGGCCGCACTAAAAGTGTAAACCGGGTCTTTTGCCGTGCTGGTGGCTCCGGTAGTGAAAGTCCAGCTGAATTCTAACGGCAAATTGGCGTCACTCAGCGTAGTATTGCGGAACTGGCAACGCAGAAACTGACATTCAACGGTGAAATCCGGCATCGGCGGTTTTATCACGACCGGCGCTGTCACGTTGATATAACGGGCATACACAGGACCCAGATTGCCGACACTGTCTTTGGCGCGCAGGTATAAGGTGTGGCGGCCTTCACTGAGCCCCGAGATATCTAAGGTATGGCTGATGGTTTCATTGGCGGAATCAAACTTGCCATCAGTTGCATTGATGCTGATACTGCTGGCCCCTGCCAAATCAGGCCACTGATCCAGCGTCAGCTCCACACTCTGGATGATCTGGTTAGGCACACCGCCGTTATAACCGCTGCTTTGACTGTCGCTGACCAGCGCTTTGAACTGTAGCGGCACATTACGCGGAATATTGTCGGCTGTGGTATTCAGACTGAGCTGGCTGAGGTCAGGCCCCGCCGGCAATAAATATGGTGCAGTGTTGACGCGAAGCGCGTAATACAAAGCACGCAGATTGTCTGGCAGCACATTGGCCTGATAATTGGCACAAGATTCAAAAAACGCTGTGCCAATTTCAAAGGTGATCGCGGCCACGCCGAGCTCACCATAGCTGACGCCATCGCTGGTGCCGTCAGTCGGATACAAACCTATCGACTGGGTCGGGACATAATTATTAAACCAGGCCAGCTTGTGGCCGAGCGCCTTTAATGCCGTGCCGTTAGGGGCAGGGGTATTGGTATCGCCCCAGGGCCACAGCACCAGTTCGCTGAAACTATGCACATCAATATGAATACCGGCAGTATTGTCCGGCGCCGCGTCGGTGCGCGCTGGCCCGCGTTTATCCGGGTAAATACTGCGGGCATATTGCTCCAGTGCCTGCACTTCAGGTTCAGATCCGGCACTGACACCGCGGTAGGTTAAATCACAGCTGTTGCCACTGCTGCCGTTCGGGATCGCAAACCAGCCAAAACTGAAGTTACGGTTCAGGTCGACGCCATAGGTGGCGCTATTACAGGCGCTGTCATTGATATTTTTGCGCCAGGACACGCCGGTTTCGGCGATTTTCCGCCCTTCCGGGTTGGTCTGCAGCACCAGATGCACTTCGTTTTGCGCCAGCATCCAGTCGACATCCGCATCTTTGCCGGCTTTGCTCAGCAAGTCTTTGGCAAATTCCAGCGTGAGCGCCGCCGTGGCGTATTCGCGGGCATGAATGGCACTATTGACCAGTAACTTCGCTCTGTTGGCAGCACCACTGTTACGATTGGTGATTTTCAGCACATACAGATCATAACCAGTGCCGGTTTTGGTTTTTGCGTAGCCGCTGCCGATTTTGTGCCAACTGGCGTAGTCCGGATAATCACGCACCAGCTGTTCAGCCTGGCTGTAGGTTTCTTCGACGGTCGGATAACAGGCATAACCCGGAATGCTCTGTACCCCGTCGGTCAGCGGTTGCACCACTTGTGTGAGTTGCTGCTGTTGCCAAATATAGGCTGGGCTAATAGATTCGGCATAAGGCGCTAACCGGGCTTCTGCCGCAGCATCCAGCTGCAGGATCAGACTGCTGTCCTGCCAGCGGCCACCAAGCAATGCGTCATGCAGACTAATAGCCGCCAACCGGGCTTGTTCCGGGCTGGCAAAACGGACGATACGGGCATTGTCGTTGCTGAGTTGCTGTAACTGCTGCAGCTGCGCAGCGGACTGATGGGGCGCCGCAGCCAGTCCGGTATTGAGCCAGACTGCAGCCAGGGAAGAAATAATCATGACAGACGCTTCCGGATTAATTTAACTTCAAGTTAACACGGAGTACGCCATTTGACCACTCAGAGCCAGCCTTTTTGCTGGGCGATCCGTGCCGCTTCCACCCGGTTCACTGCGTTCAGTTTCGCCATTGCCTCTGACAGATAATTGCGTACTGTGCCTTCGGCGATAAACAACAGCCCGGCAATTTCAGCGGTGGATTTGCCTTCACCGGCTAAACGCAGCGCGCGGCGTTCTTTATCGCTGAGCGGGTCTTGTTCACCCAGTGCCAGCAGCGCCAGTTCGCTGTCAATCACGCGTTTGCCGGCCAGCACTTTATCAATGGCCGCCAGTAAATCATCGACCGGCGCATCTTTGAGTAAAAAGCCACTGACACCGCAATCCAGCGCGCGGCGCACATAACCGCTGCGGCCAAAGGTGGTAATAATGATGACTTTGGTACTGCTTTGCTGTTGTTGCAGCCAGGCGGCGAGTTCGAGCCCGCTGCGCCCCGGCATTTCGATATCGGTCAGCAGCACATCAAAATGTTCGGCTTTGAGTAACTTCAGTGCACTATCGCCATCGGCGGCTTCGACCAGCTCGTGGTTGCTGGATAGTTTTAACAGGGAGGCCAGTGCTCCGCGCACCATCGCCTGATCTTCAGCCAATAATATTCGCATCAGCATTTCCTTTGGGCAGCCAGATTTTTAACTGACAGCCGGCATCCAGTTGATAATCCAGTTTGGCCTGTAGCGCGTGCAGCCGTTCAGTGACGCCGGTCAGACCGTTGCCAAAGCCGAAGTTTTTCACTTCACCGTTGTCGGCGACTTCCATCACAACACCTTGATCCTGTTCACGAAAACTAATGCGACAGCTGTCGCCTTTGCTGTGACGCAGAATGTTGGTGACCAGTTCAGTCAGCACCAAAATAAGCGCCGACTCTTCCCGCGCCGCCAGTTTTGGCACTTCGCCTTCCAGCGTCACCGCAAAACCATGTTCACGCAGCCGCTGCGCCAGGGTACTGACTTCCGCCAGCAGCCCTTTGTGTTTATAACCTGACACGGTCTGGCGCACCTGAGACAACGAATCGCGCGCCACCTGCGCCAGTTCGGTCAGATGCAAAGCCGCTTCTGCACTGTTGCCGGCTTTCAGCAACGCTTTGGCGAGGTCCGCTTTTAACACGATACTGGATAAGCTGTGGCCCATAATGTCGTGCAAATCGCGGGCAATCCGTTCACGCTCAACCATCTGCGCCAGCTGGGCAATTTCTTCCTGACTGCGTTGTTGCTGACGCAACCGCAGCTGGCGTTGCCGTTCCAGCAAACCAAAACTGGCGACCGCCACCAGTAATACGCCACCGTACAGCAGAAAATACGGACCTTTAAAATCCAGGCTGGTATTCAGCGCAACCATGATCAGCAGTATCGCAATAACGGCGGCCAGCGCCTGACGCAGCGGCCAGGCAAAGCCAATAAAAAAACCGGTATAGGCAAATAACGAAATACTGCCGGGATTTAGCGGTGTCACCCCAACGGCCAGCGCCAGCATACAAAGTACAGGCCATTGCATCTGTGCTGTCGCCACCCGGTAGGCCCAAAAATAGCACCAGATAAAAGCCAGTAACACTGTGACAGCCACCACGATTTGCCATGGCGCAAATGGCAGATAAAACAGCGGCACCAGGTAAAACACCAGATTGACCAGATAAACCCAGCTCCATTTGCCATCTAACTGCACTGTCATTGTTGCCTCCGGTCGCGGGCCTGCATTGGTGATATTTCACAGCTTAACTGAGCCAGGACGCCGGGAATAGTCTGGTGTGTCAGCAAAAAAAGATGACATTTGTCAGGAGGTTTTTGCACTGGAGCTACTTTGTAGCATTTAAGTGAGAGAGATTTTGCCAGCATTGCAGCGTATGACGACAGAGCAACAAAGCCACTATCTCCACACGCAACCGGAATGGCTTGGACTGCAAAACCAAAATATTTACAAAATTAACGAACTGAAAACAATACTGAGGATTAATCTCCCGTTTGAATACAAGCAAACCTTACGGAAATTTGATATTTCCTTGAAACGGCTCTTTTTGATGGAAATTGGGGACATTTTAATGCTGATATCACCGTCCCTATCTTCAAAAAAGGACGATCTATGAAGTTGGATATCAAGCTAATAAAAAGCAAACGTACGCTGCTTTACGTAATACCAGTGGTATTAAGTATTCAGGCTCAAGCATTGGCAGAACCAAAAAATGAAGTTCTATCAACACTGACTGTTTCTACATCTTTCGCTTCTTCATTTGGTGAGGTATCACCGACTCAAGCGCAGGTCAGCGCTGGTCAAACGGCAAGTTTTATTATCACACCAAAGCCAGGGTACATCATCTATGACGTCGGTGGCTGTGGTGGCAAAAAAAGCGGAAACGTGTACACGACAGGAGTAATTAATTCAAACTGCACAGTTAGTGTTGCTTTTTCCACGAACCCGATCAGACATTTAGTGTCCACTACCAGCTCTTACGGCGCTTCATTGTCTCCAGGCAGCATAATGGTTCCAGAGGGCGGAAATACAACCATCTACCTTAATCCTAAGCCAGGTTTCAAGCTTCAAAGCATTTCAGGTTGTGGAGGAACATTATCGGGTGCCACGTACATCACAGGCTTTATAAATGCGCCATGTTCCGTTTCGGCGGTCTATCTCGCTGGCGAAAAACTGGTGTATTTACACACAGATGTACTGGGTTCCGCCGTTGTTGAGACTGATACATCAGGCAACGTCATTAAACGCACGGAATACAAGCCATTTGGTGAGAGTAAGGATAATTAATATGCGAACGGATTGGACTATGTATAAAAAAAAATTAAAAGATACTAAAAAGCTTGGTATTTGTGCACTTACTTTAGTGTTTTCTGGCGCAACTCTCGCAACAGATTATGCAGGTATAGCCGTTGATCCTTTTGTGGACCTAATTAAAACTCCATCACCTGGCCAGAATGCAAAAATTGTGTCGGAAAATGCTACAGGAACAGATCCTGAAGGTAGTTCTGTTTATTATAAAGACGTTATGGCACAAATTGCCGTTTCATTTGATATGACTGCAGAATCTACAGGATTGATTGGTGAACAAATTGACCAATCTTCTGGGGCTGTAAGCTTTACCCACACGGATATTGAAATAAAAGGGAATAGCATTTTACCTGTAAGTGTGCGCAGGGTGTTTAATGATACAAATTTTAAACAGAAAGCGACTGCAGAGTTCAGCGACTGGAGCCTGGAACTACCATCCATCCATACAACAGTGCTTATGCCTGGAACTGCAAATGCCGGTGCTTGGGGACAAGGCCTGGAATGTTCAGGATACCAGCGACCAGGCGCCGTTAATTATAAAGGTAACGTGGTGGATGCTAACCAATATTGGAACGGTGTTTCAATGTTGATTGATGGGAGTCAGAAACACTTATTGTATCATGGGGGTTTGTCATCAACATACTTCACAAAGAATCATTGGAAGTTGAATTGCTTCAAAAGAGCTGATAATTCCGGTGAAGGTTTTATTGCCATCTCTCCTGCAGGGATCAAATATACTTTTGATGTTCCTCACGCTGTTAGAAATTATGCATCGAGTGAAGATCAGCGAAGTCTGCCAATTTATCACTTATATTTAAGAGTCTCGAAGATTGAAGATGTGCATGGCAACTGGGTTAAATACAACTACAGCTCCTATGTCAACTCAAACAATAAAACTTCGCAAAGACTAGAATCTATAACAAGTAATGACAGTCGAGAAATTACATTCACTTATGATCCGCTGCCAGAGCGTAAACATTTAATTAAATCGATTATTGCAAACGGACAAACCTGGGAGTATCAGTACTCCAGCGATCTATTGCCAACACTGGAAAAAGTAACACTCCCATCAGATCCTCAAAACCCAATGTTTTGGGAGTTTGATTTGAAACAATTGAGTCTTTGGCACAATCCGGCATTACTACCGGATTATCAGGAAATGCAATATCAATGTGTTAAGAAGCCATTATATGTAACAGGAACTATTAAGCATCCCAATGGCGCACTTGGCAAATTTGAACTTGAACCTGTTGTGCATGGCCGTACTAAGG